>JAYUTQ010000735.1:0-11890 GCA_043755055.1 Chitinophagaceae bacterium
GTGGCGTACCGTTAAGTTATGGTTGGTACGCCACGGTGTGGGCAGTTATCTCGTAGTGCAAAAACTTCGCCTTCGGAAGTTCGGCCAAAAACCAGCTTATCGCCAAGCAGTTCTTTGCTCAATAATTTGCCCACCTTCAGTTTTGCCGAAGGCATGGCGAGGTACCACATATTGCGTAAGTAAAGCGGTTGCGTATCGGCCATAGAAAGATGTTTAGTACAAAGATGATAGTACAAAGACTGGCCGCAAAGATGGCAGAATTATTTTGATGTAGAATGCCGGGATGGAATTTGAGAAATTACAGAAAAGGGTGTACCGGCTGCAAAAGGTTTAATAGTAGTAACAATATGAATGGAGTTCCGAAACGATTCGGCTTAATATTCCGAAATTTTATGACATTAATATAACTATATCATGGCTCAAAGTTATAAGTGAAAAAAAGACCTGATTTACAAATTAACCAATCAACTAATCAACCAATCAACCAATTAACCAATCAACTAATCAACCAACTGCTATTTCACTACAAACACCACATTTTTACCGGCAACTACGGATTCTATCTTCTGCAGTTTGCCATTTACATAGCTGTAAATATCTTTTTTGCCTTTAGGCTGAGAAAGTTCGTATTGATGGTTACCCAGGTCTTTAATGGAGAGGTACATACCTTGCATTTCGCTATATACAGTTGCTTCGTTTACCGGTTCCTGATAATACAAACAGGTTACACAAAACCTGATAGGATAGGCTTCGTCTGTTTCTTTTTTATTAACTGTTACCGCATATTTATTGCCTTTCAGGGCAACTGTAGTCACCTGATCCTGACCTGGCATATTGCTTTCTCTGGTAGCCCTGCTGTTGGTAAGCAGCCCGTTGTACCAATAGCTTTTTGTGTTGTTGGTTACCTTTACAGTTACCACCATAGAGGCTTCTACATGGCTTGTCATTTCGTACTGTGTAGCCTTGCCGGTCGTTTTCTTCTCTGCATTTATTTCACCTATTTTTTTTTCACCCATCATTACATCCATGTGTATTTTTTGGGCAAAAGAAAAAACTGCTGAGCAGAGTAAAAACGATAAGGTTAAAGACTTTAAAATCATGTAGGTAAAAATATAAAATGAAAGAATGCAAAAAGATTGCCAGTATTTCATTTACGCCAATACTGATTTATGATATTGTGACACTGTAACGAATGTATGCACTACATAAATGTTAAGTTATACCCAAGGTAATTGCAAATTTTAAAAAATCATTCTCTAAGGTTTGAGTCCTTTTTTGTTTATTTGGAAAGCATTGCAGGTCATACGCAAAACGAAAGTCAGGTTTTGCGTTTAGGGCTGTACCACAAATCATAATTCCGAAATCCTAAATCTAAAATCATGTCAAGTTGGTTGTTATTATCTTTTGTAGCTGCGTATTTTATTATTCTGTTGGGCGTGGCCTGGTACACCAGCCGAAACGCCAGCAACGATACCTTTTTTATAGGCAATAAAAACAGCAACTGGATGCTGGTGGCCTTTGGCATGATAGGCACTTCGCTAAGTGGTGTAACCTTTGTAAGTGTGCCCGGCGGCGTGGGCAATGGTGTGGGCAACGTGTACAATGGCTTTGCATATATGCAGGTAGCCATTGGCTATTTAATAGGTTACACTGTTATATCATTTGTGCTGCTGCCACTGTATTACAGGCTTAACCTTACCAGTATTTACAATTACTTACAACAGCGTTTTGGCCGGGTGGCGTACAAAACCGGTGCTTTGTTTTTTATCATCAGCCGCACGGTTGGGGCTACGGCAAGGCTGTATCTTGTAATTAATGTATTACAGTTTTTTATCCTTGATAGAATGGGTGTGCCATTTGTAGTTACAGCCACTGTAATTCTGATAATGATACTACTCTACACCTTTGAGGGCGGCGTAAAAACCATTGTATACACTGATACTTTGCAAACCACTTTAATGGTAGCCGGCCTTATTGTTTGTGTTGTTTATATCCTCAATCAGCTTGGCCTAAGCGGCGGCGAAGCATTGGGCAAAATGAAGGAAAGTGGCTACCTCAATATTTTTAATACCGATGTAAACAGCAAAGGCTTTTTTCTGAAACAAATAATTGGCGGTGCATTCATCACCATCGCTATGACTGGCCTCGACCAGGAAATGATGCAGAAAAATATTAGTGTAAAACGCCTGGGCGATTCGCAAAAAAATGTGATGACTTTGGCTGTTGTGCTGGTAAGTGTGTTATTCCTGTTCCTGATGCTTGGCGGCTTGCTGTACCTCTACACCGTAAGCAAAGGCGGTACATACAGCGATGTGGAAATTGGTGGCAAAATGGTAAAGCAGCTGTTTGTGGCCGACCCGGCCACCGGTAAAATGATAAATGTAATCGGCGATAAAATCTTCCCGACTGTAGCACTTGGTTTTTTACCCACCGCCATTGGCATCATGTTTATCATTGCCCTTATTTCAGCATTGTTTCCCAGTGCCGACGGGGCTTTAACCGCACTCACCTCCTCTTTCTGCATCGATATTTTAGGGCTAAAACAACGTGACGATCTGGACGAAAAGGGCAAAAAGCGGCTGCGGCTAACCGTTCACCTAACATTTGCAGTGGTGTTTCTGGTTTGTATCATGGTCTTTTATTGGCTTAATAACAATAGCATTATCGATATCATTCTGGATTTGGCCGGCTACACTTACGGGCCGCTACTTGGGCTTTTTGCATTTGGCATTTTTACCAAAAAAATATTGCCCAATAGCCTTTCCATTACAGCGGTGGCATTAGTGGCACCTGTGCTGAGTTATATACTGGCTAAAAATGCCAAAGAATGGTTTGGCGGTTATCAGATTGGCATCGAGCTACTTATTATCAACGGCTTGCTTACATTTATTGGCTTGTGGTTAATTTCTAAAAAGCCGGTAATGGAAAAAGTGTAAGGCATTTTTTTACCAGGCTTTCGCACTACTATGAAGCGACATTGGCAGCTTGCCCCGCCGGATGCGGGGACGCTCCATTCGTCAGTAGTACAGTTGGCAGCAATAAGAACATTTTACCCCAAAATTTCAGAACCGGAATTGAAAAAATAATGCAACTGATACAATCAAAATTTCCTGCTTCGCAGGAAACAAATCCGTGTTCATCCGCCCATTCCGTTTCATCCGTGTGCTAAAAAATACCTTCAAAAAAATAACTATCCAAATGAACGAACTAACCAACATTTCAAAAACCCGCCGTTGGAGCGAAAGCAAGGCAAACAGTAGCTGGATGATATTTAAAATCATGGCCGAATTTGTAGATGGCTTTGAGGCTTTGGCAAAAATTGGGCCCTGCATTTCCATCTTTGGTAGTGCAAGAACCAAGCCCGGCCATCCGCATTACGAGCTGGCTACAGAAATTGCAAGAGAACTGGCCGAAGAGGGTTTCGGCATTATTAGTGGTGGCGGCCCCGGCATTATGGAAGCTGCCAACAAAGGTGCTTTTCTGGCCGGTGGCAAATCGGTAGGACTCAATATAGAACTGCCTTTTGAGCAAATGCCTAACACCTATATAGACCGTGACAAGAGCCTCAACTTCGACTACTTTTTTGTTCGGAAGGTGATGTTTACCAAATACAGTCAGGGCTATATAATGATGCCCGGCGGCTTTGGTACCATGGACGAATTTTTTGAAGTGCTTACGCTGGTACAAACCACAAAAGTGAGCCGCATACCTATGATACTGGTGGGCAAAGAATACTGGCAGGGCCTGTTAGACTGGATTAAAACCAGCATGCTGGATGATCACCAATACATACACCCGGCCGACCTGGAACTGATACACATTGTAGATACACCAAAAGAAGTGGTGGATTATATACTCGAGTATTATACTAAAAATAAACTGGAGCCGAATTTCTAAAAGCTATTTTATTTGGTATAAAAATGTTCAATAATCAACGAAAAATGCTCAATTTTCAATAAAAAAACACCTGAATCAATGCATTTGAACCGTGAAAATTGATTGTTGAAAATTGATTATTTTTTCTTCCTAACTGCTAATTGAACAATAGCCTTTTGCAAACCGCTATTTCTACATAACCGCTTTCTTTTACATTTGCAGCCCTATGGCAAACGAGAACAATTTCGCAAACATTATCAGCCACGCAAAAGAGTATGGCTATATTTTTCAGAGCAGTGAGATATACGATGGCCTGGCCGCCGTGTACGATTATGGCCAAAACGGTGCGCAGCTAAAAATGAACATCCGCAACGAGTGGTGGAAGAGCATGACACAGCTCAACGATAACAATATTGTGGGCATTGATGCCGCTATTTTTATGCACCCAACCACCTGGAAAGCAAGTGGCCACGTGGATAACTTTAGCGACCCGATGATTGATAACAAGGACAGCAACAAGCGGTATCGGGTGGATCATTTAATAGAAGCACATGCCGAAACCCTTGCCGAACAGGATGGCACCAACCCTAACGGCGAAGCATTATTGGCCAATATGGATGCCTTACTTGCTACTAACAATTTTGCCGGCCTCAAAAGCCTGATAGAAAACAACAACATTAAATGCGGCATTAGCAAAACCTGCAACTGGACTGATGTTCGGGAATTTAACCTGATGTTCAGCACACAAATAGGCAGTGTTAGTGAAGAGGCCGAAACCATTTACCTGCGGCCCGAAACGGCGCAGGGTATTTTTGTAAACTTCCTCAATGTTCAGAAAACGGGTAGGATGAAGATTCCTTTTGGTATTGCCCAAACCGGTAAAGCTTTCCGTAACGAGATTGTGGCCCGTCAGTTTATCTTTAGAATGAGGGAATTTGAGCAGATGGAAATGCAGTTTTTTGTACGCCCCGGCACCCAAATGGAATGGTACAATTACTGGAAAGAAACCCGAAAAGCCTGGCATATCAGCATGGGCATCCCTGCCGAAAAGCTTCGTTACCACGACCATATAAAACTGGCCCATTATGCTGATGCAGCATTGGATATAGAATTTGAATTTCCTTTTGGCTGGAAAGAACTGGAGGGCATACACAGCCGCACCAACCACGACCTTAGCAAACACCAGGAGTATAGCAAAAAGAAGATGCAATACTTTGATAACGATCTGGATGAAAATGGTAAACCTTTCGGCAACTACATTCCCTATGTGGTAGAAACATCTGTTGGTTTAGACAGGCTTTTTCTTACCATCCTAAGTCTTTCTTACGCCGAAGAAAAATGGCTGAAAGAAGATGGAACTGAAGACAGTCGGGTGGTTTTACGGTTGCCGCTAAAAATTGCCCCAACCAAACTTGCCATTTTACCATTATTGAAAAAAGATGGTTTGCCGGAGATAGCCAAAGAACTGATGGCCGAATGCAAACAGGCATTCCATTGTTTTTACGAAGAAAAAGATGCCATTGGTAAACGATACAGAAGAATGGATGCTATCGGTACACCGTTTTGCGTCACTATCGATCATCAAACCAAGGAAGATAACACAGTAACAATACGTTACCGGGATACCATGCTGCAAGAAAGGATTGCGTTAAGTGATGTAAAACAAACCATTATGAATGCTATAAACTAAGCCGCGTTACCGTATTTTTACAACATCTCAATATTGTTGATCACCTAAATTATTGCTCATGTATTATGCATTAATTACCCTACAAGCGTACTATGTACCTGCCATTTTTGTAGCTGGTTTTGTTTGCGGCTTTATTGTGCAAATAAGCAGGGTTCGTCATTTTAGAGACAAGCAAATAAGAGCCGAACAGGAAAAACTAAAAATGCAGGCGGAAATGCTGGGTATGGGTGCTTATTATGATAACAATGCAAAGCCTTAATAAGCATTTTATCTCTCTGAACAACAATACTTACATAGTAGCTTCAAAATAAGGCACCTCATCTAACGATTCTGTGGTTTTTTGTTGCCAATAGGCCAATGTAACTACCTGACCGTTTCTGGCATGTAGCAATCTTCCGAATACTGCATTAACAGCATTAAAAGTTACGTCGGTAACACCAACGGTGAATGTTGCCGGCGGTGCCGGTGGAGTAGCTACAGGTGCAGTATCTTCTGGTGCTACATCCGATACTGGTGCGGGTTTGGCAGCAGCGGCTTTTGGTGGCGGCGAAGCCACTACTATTACTTTGTAGCTGTTGTAAGCCAGTAAATTTTGTAAAAAAGCCACCCTTTCCGCCGACACATTTTTCTCCACAACGGCACATTTTACACCATCCAGATCTTCAAATTCATGATTTTTATTAATTGCCATAATGCAATATTGGTTTGTTAATTGTAACGAAAAGTAATATCTCCATGTACGATAAAAACGAGAAATATTTGGTAAAAGAAGTTTGTAAAATTATGTACTTAAAAGTAGGATTTATTAAACCTGTAAAACCAAACATTTCAAATACTGGTCAACATCCTACTTGAAAATAATGAATAAGATGCAATAGTGTTTCAATTGCCAGAACCTTTCGATACTGTGGTGTTAACAAACCCATTCCCCGTCCTAAAATCTTGTTGGTAAAACTTGTTTAGAGATACATAGCGGTGGTTTTTTTTCGCTTCACGATAGTAGCCCCTAGTTTTTTGTTTTTCTTTAAAGGGGCCATTAGATTTTTCTTTTTGCGAATCCCCGACACCCTCTTTACAAAACTTTGATGAAGAAAGGAGCGATGAATGCTCTTTTGCCTTGCCATTTGAATCAAATTCTGTGATCAATGTTTGCAATAGAACGTTTTTGGTGATACTATGATTTTGAAGTACTAACATTTAATACCAATACAATAAAAGCACAAAAGAAAATCATAGAACTTGCTTAATCTAAAACGCCTTTTCGAAATAAAACCAATCGCTGGTTTTGTAGATTATTTCTTTAGCATCGTGTTTATCCTTACCCGGGTCCGGGGAAGGCCCAGGGTATTTGAAATCGATACGCCAATGTAACTTAAACCTCAATTGGGTAACGGTAGGGTCGCCTGCCCCCATACCAAATAGCTTGTTATTAAACGATTTGGATTCAAGCCAAAGGGTATCGTTTTGGCCTGGAAGAAGAATTTTTCTTTCCAAATCGTAATTAAGATATGGATGTAGTTCATATATAGGACCAAAATTGGCACTGAACCAACATTCAATTGGTACAAAACTGCCCCCTTTCTTCATTTCTAGCTGAATATAAGCATTAGTGTAAAGTTCCCTAACGCAATAAAAAACGAAATCGGAATAGCATTTAATCGCCGTTTGGGATTGGTTTGAATTTACAACGCCTATTCTATAATGTTTAGCTACATCATCGGCTTGATATATGAAAGAAACACCACTGCTGTCAATATTAGGCTGGGCTGTGGCAATGTTAAAAATGAATATTAATATGACCCAAAAACCTTTAGATAAGTATGTCATTGATTCAAGTGGTAACTTTCAATTGAAATTTTACAGTCCGTTGATGCCAGTTTTCATAAAATAATTTTGCCGCAATTCATCATCAACTGCATTGCTACACATATTTAGGAGCGTAAACAGCTGTTGCAAATGATTTTGAACAAAATCATTTGAATTTTGACAATATTCTGGGTTTAGTATGAATTTATTCACGGGATGGTGGCCAAATGAAGCGTTATGCCAAACGCTGTAAGAGGCGTTCCACCTCGTACCATATTTTTGTTGCCTTTGGCAACAAAAACAAAGGGTATAATAAATTACCGCCCCACCATCAACCCATAAATATATTCGTAAGCCCCGCTTAAAATACCTGTAAGTAAAATGCCGGCCATACAAATTACCAAAGCAATTTTGGGTTGAATATTTGGCTTTAATGTTTCAATCGGATTTTCATTGGCATCCATAAACATGGCTTTTACTACTTTCAAATAATAAAATAGCGATACCACCATGTTAAGTGCAGCAATGCCGATAAGCCAGTAATTACCTTTAGCCGCACCAGCCAGCAGCAAAAAGAATTTACCAAAAAAACCAGCCGCAGGCGGTATGCCAGCCAACGAAAAAAGCGATAACGCCAATACCCAACTCAGCACCGGATTGGTTTTGTAAAAGCCCTTGTAGTCGTCTATATTTTCTTTGCGGGTAAAAGCACTTACCAGGCTTACTACTCCAAACGCACCAAGATTAGAGAAAATGTACACTAGTACAAAATACACCACCGAACTACTGCCGTTGGCCGATTGGCCGGTAATGCCAATCAATATAAAACCTACCTGTGCAATAGATGAAAAAGCCAGGAACCGTTTCATGCTTTGCTGCCGCAGTGCAAACAGGTTACCTATAACCATGGTAGCCACTGAAAGCAGGAAAATAATCTTATACCAAACATCGGCCACCGGCTGAAATACCGTGTACAAAACCGATACAAAAACAAACAGCACCGCACCTTTTGAAACCACCGACAAATAGGCCGTAACCGCTACCGGTGCGCCTTCGTACACATCGGCCGTCCACAGGTGAAAGGGCACGGCGGAAATTTTAAAACCAAAGCCGGCAATGAGCAAGACGAAAGCAAACAGTTGTAACGGATTGTTACCAATCTGTGTAGAAAGTTCTGTAAAGTTGAGTGTGCCGCAAGTGCCATAAATCAAAGAAATACCAAACAACAACAGCCCGGAAGAAAATGCTGAAGACACAATCATTTTAAGAGCTGCTTCTGCAGAGCGGCGTTTGTCCAAATCGAAGTTGGCCAGGGCGGCTAATGGTATGGTACTCAATTCTAACCCCAGATAGAACATCAGCAAATTATTGCTGCTGAGCATAAAAAACATGCCTAGTAAGGTGGAAAGCAACAGCATATAAAACTCCGCCACATGCCCATGCCTTACCAGCCAGTGGTATGCCTGTAATGAAATAAGAAAAGTAGCCAGATTCAAAATATTTTTTTCGAAAACCAACAAGCTATTGGTGCGAAACATATCACCAAACATTTGCCCCTCTGCCGGAAAAAGAAAACCAGCTACCAGGTTAACGAACAGCAAAATATTGACAAGACCAAGCAGCTGTTCGTTCTTCCATTCTTTTGCCGCAATGGTGAGGAACAAAAGAATAAAGATGATTACTGTTACCAGCAATTCCTGTTTCATCAGTTGTAAATATTCTAACATTTGTTTTGCCGGTTTCTTTTTTGTTTGTTTTGCCACGAATTACACGAATGGACACTAATACTTTTTATACTTCCTAACCGATAAAAGCCCAATAGTAGCAATGAGTTGAATGGAGTCCCGTAATGCTACGGGATTTACAACGTTCGCCAATATCGCCTCATAGAAATACTACAGCTCGTTACTAAAAAATACTACATGCCAATCAATTGCTTACGTACTGCTCCCACCACATTCTTCATAATTATTTCTGTTCCGGGTGTTATTAAATTATTGAGCCAAAAGGGAGCTACGCCAATGGCTACGATACCGATAATAAGCAGTGCCGCAGCGGCTTTTTCGTTCCATGTAGCATCGGTTAGCAAGCTGTGTTCAGGGGTTTCTACAGGGCCCATAATTACTTTGCCCACGGCTCTTAAAATGTACACCGCCGTTACCACAATGGATGCACAGGCTACAATTGTGGCGATACGGTAAAACGCATCTGCACGTTCCCATGAACCCATGAACACCGTCATTTCTGCCACAAAACCGCTAAAGCCGGGTAAGCCTAAAGAGCACAAACCAGCTATTACAAAAACTGTGGATATAAATGGCATCAGTTTTAGTAAACCACCTAACTGCTTTACTTGTCGGGTATGTGTACGGTCGTATATCATGCCGATGCAGGCAAAAAATAGTGCTGTCATCAAACCATGCGAAACCATTTGCATTACCGCACCGGTAAGTGCAGTTTTAGTAAGCATACCAATGCCCAATAACACAAAGCCACAATGGCTTACGGATGAATAGGCATTGATATACTTAAGGTCGGTTTGCATCATGGTGGCGAAGGCGCCATAAAGTATGGCAATACAAGCTAATACGATAATGATAGTAGAATAGCTAACGGCTGCATCGGGCATCAGGTAAGTGGCTACACGCAGGCAGCCGTATCCACCGAGTTTCATACTTATGCCGGCCAAAAACATAGAAGCTGCTGTGGGTGCAGAAGAGTGTCCATCCGGCACCCATGTATGAAAAGGAACTAATGCTGTGAAGATTCCAAAGCCGATAAATGCAAACGGAAAGAAGAGCTTTTGGGCTTCTACAGGTACGGGTGATTGGGCAATTTGTAACAAGTCGAAAGTGTGATTGCCACTGCCTGTATCAGTATTGAAATAAAGGCCTGCAAGACCCACAAAAACCAATGCAGAACCAGCCATTAGCATCAAAGCCAGCTTCATGGCACTGTATTCTTTTTTGCCGCTGCCCCAAATACCGATGAGTAAAAATTTAGGAATCACGGCTACTTCTAAAAAGAAGAACAACGTAAATAAATCCAGCGAAATAAAGAAGCCATATGCACCTACGCTGAGGAACATGAGGAGGAAGAAAAATTCCTTGTTCATCTTTTCTACTTTCCACGAAACCAATATTGAGGCCAGTACCACAAAGGCTGTAAGCAAAATCATAGATACCGAAATACCATCTACACCCACATGATAGTTGATATTCCACGCCTCGTACCAGCTATGTATTTGCTGGAAAAGCATGGGCTCCGTATTGCCGGCCTTTCGTTCGTTGTTAAACACAAACAATAACACAAATGAGACCACCAACTGTGCCGTGGCACCTAGTAATGCCAGCACCCTAACCTGCTTTAAGCCTTTGCAAAAAAGCAGGCCGCAGGCAGTGAGAAATGGGAGTAAGATGAGTATGGTTAGGTTCATGGTTATGTATTACTAATCTTTTTAAAAAATCCTCATTGTTTTATTTGCACATCTGCACATTTTCATATTTCCACATTCGCCTTCCTATTTCCACAAATACAAAAACACCACCGCTAACGTAAGAACGCCGCCAAAAAAATAAATAGCGTAGTTCTGTACTTTGCCTGATTGAATACCTTTCAGCAACTCCGATGTTTTGCCCGTTACCGCTGCAATGCCATTCATAGTTCCGTCCACAATATTCTTGTCTATCCAGGCTGCTGGTTTTGCTATCAGGTTTACAATTATTTTTTGGGTGATGAACAAGTAGGCTTCGTCAATATAAAACTTGTGGTAGGCCGTTTTGTACAATCCACCCAACGAAGCGGCGATTTTTTCCGGCTTATTATTTTGCTTTTTATACAACATAAATGCCAGTGCAATACCTGCTACAGCTAACAAAACCGGTGCTACCGAAAAGCCTAAATGTAAGTGGGTTTCCAATGGCATTCCATCTGCGGTTACATAATGTGAAAAGGGAATAAGACCGGCCAGCAAAGCACCGGCACCCAAAATAACCAACGGCAATTTCATGGTCATTGGACCTTCGCCGTGGTAATGGTGCAATGCTGTTTCCTTATTCCAGAATATAGAAAAATACAGCCGGAACATGTAGAATGCTGTGATAGCTGATGTTACCAATGCCAGAATGTAAATGGATGTATTTCTTTCGTAAGCAGCCAGCAATATTTCTTCTTTACTAAAAAAACCAGCGAATGGCGGCACACCGGCAATAGCCAGACAGGCTATTAAAAAAGTGATATGTGTAACCGGCATGTACCTGCGAAGTCCACCCATATCTTTCATTTCGTTGCTATGTACCAAATGAATAACCGCACCAGCACCAAGGAACAATAATGATTTAAAAAATGCATGTGTAAACAAATGAAACATGGAAGCGGTGTAACCCAATCCGGCTTCACCATCTTGTCCGCTAACGCCGAGGGCAAACATCATATAGCCTATCTGGCTCATGGTGGAATAAGCCAATACCCGTTTAATATCAGTTTGGGTACAGGCAATAATGGCGGCGAAAATTGCTG
>JAYUTQ010000736.1:0-2287 GCA_043755055.1 Chitinophagaceae bacterium
TGGATGGCCAGATAGGCGCATACGAACCCTACCCAACTTTAGCATGGCATTGTTTTCATCAAAAGTTCCGCTTTTGGCAAGATAGAAAAGCACATCGCCATTTTCAACCCAAACGTTGAGACCGATGTCGCCGCCGCCACAAGGCATGGAGGCTGAAGAATTAGAGCTTTGTGTTTTCCAAAAGATATTATAGGTTGAAACGTTGGGTTGGGAATTAATCGTATTAAGGTTGCCTAGAATTAAGAGTGAAATTAAAATAGACTTTGCGAAAATTTGAAACCAAGCCTCACCACCGGCCCTAAGCCTCATCCGCCTTTCAGGCACCTTCTCCAAAAGGAGAAGGGAAGCGGATGCCATTGCGTTTGCGGAGAGGGGTGCCCCTCCGAAGTACGGCTTATTGATTCTAGTTTTGGGGATAAATATGTATCTACGGATTCTCAAAATATTTTTATGGTAATAGAATGGCAATGTAGATAAGAATGTTGTTTTTATTTTGAGAACTTTTCCGATGAAGAAACAGGGCAGGTTTGATTTAGGATTTGATTCTTAAAACGTTACGATTGGTAATGAAAACCTTGATGGGTTTCATAGTAGCAATCAGATGAATGGAGCGTCGCCAATGTCGCTAAATCATGGTACAAATGCCTGGCTAAAAAGATATCGGAAAGGCGGATTTACTAATGACCATATATCCAAATTTTACACCAAAGCAAACTGCTTATCTATCTCTATATTATGTTCACCCAATAATGGTGCTCCGATTTGTGATGAAAAAATTTCACCATCCACTTTTATTGGGCATCTTGTAGTTTTTACAGAGATGCCGTTGCTTGTTTTTACATTCAGTTCCATATTTAGAATCTGGTAACCCTCTTCCTGCATCAGGGTATCGTAATCCATTACTTTTGCACACCATATATCGGCTGGCACTAAAACAGCAAGCCATGTATCGGTAGTTTTTTCCGCCAGATGATTGGCCAATATGGCTTTTATTTCATCACGTTTATCAAACCAATCCGAGGCTTCTGTAAATATTACCAAACCTTCGCAATTCAGGAGATCTTTCAGCTTTATGATATTGCCCATGGCAAGGCTTAGGTAACCATCGGCCGTTTTATAAATGCCATAGGGCGCCTGAACGTAAGCATGGCCGTTATTGACCGAACTACGCACCGGCAGTTCCTGTCCATCGTTGTAAAAACATGTCAAAACTTCAAACTGAAAATCTAAAATACTTTCGAGCATACTAACCTGTACCAAAGCGCCTTCGCCGCCTACGGCCCGTTGATACAAAGCGGCCAAAATACCTTGTGCAATATGTGTGCCAGCTAGTATATCTACTACTGCTACACCCATAGGTGTGGGCTCATGTTCGCTATCGTTGCTAAGCCATGTAAGCCCCGAAACGGCCTGTAGCAGCAGATCCTGGCCCGGAAGGCTTTTCCAGGGACCTTCATTGCCATAACCACTTACCTCGGCATACACAATGTTGGGATTGATGGCTTTAACTGAGCCGTAATCAAGCCCGATACGCTGCATAACACCCGGTCGAAAATTGTGCATCAACACATCTGCTTTAGTAATGATTTTTTTTATTTTATCGAGGTCTGTTTTGTTTTTAAGGTCAGCTGTATAGCTCTGTTTATTTCTATTGATGGCATGAAAAATAGTGGATTCGCCTTCAATCATAATATCCGACACATACAACTGCCGGCATATATCACCATCGCCTGGCTTTTCAATTTTAATAACCTGTGCACCCATATCTGCCATTCGCAAACTGGCCGATGGGCCTGAAAGAAACTGGCTAAAATCGAGAACAATGATATCTTCTAATGGCTTCATTCTATGGGTTAACTTGTAGCAATAAAATCTGCGAATATTTTTTTATTATCCTGCCCAAGTTCGGGTGCAGGTCTGCTGGAATAGATGCGTTGTCCGTTGATTCTTATCGGACACCGTGTAGTTTTTATATTGTAACCTCTAAGCGGTTCCAGCTTTTGCTCCATCTCCAGTATTTTATAAGCTTCATGTTCCAAAAGTTTTTTCCAGTCCAATACTTCCATAGCCCAAAAGTCTGCTGCATGTAATTTTTGCAGCCAATAACCAGCAGATTGATTTAGTAATTGAGCTGCACAAACTGCCTTTATTTCGTCCCGTTTTCTAAAAGCATCTTCCTGATCAAAATTCGCTAGTTGATGGCACCCAATAACAACTGCAAGCTGTTGTATATTGGCCATAGCCAATGCTATATAACCATCTGTAGTAGCATATATTCCATAAGGGG
>JAYUTQ010000737.1:0-5020 GCA_043755055.1 Chitinophagaceae bacterium
ATCTTCTCTTTCTCAAAAATTTTCATCATTGGCGCATGGTATTTATCCATGATGGCTTTTGCTCCGGCTTCTTTCTTTTGTAATTCATCCTTCAACATAGAGATGCGTTCTGTTTGCATATTGCTTGGGGCGGTTTCGTTACCGGCCACAGCCATATATACTTCACTTATCTCTTCCCGAAGTTGTTTTTCATCAGCAAAAATGCTTTTCTGTTTGGTGGCTAATAAGGTGCTTCGCAAATCTTCTAGTTTGTCGTGGTATTCCTGTGCCAGCTTTTTATTGCCTTTATTTTGAATTTTTTCGATGTTATCCTTTACCAATTTTTGTACTTTGTTAATTGAGTCTACCTGTTTGGCAAGGTCTTCGTGCATATTGTAAAGCGCCATAGCAGCATCGTATTGTTTCTTCCTGTCTTCCAAAGTCATTTCGCCTTTGGCATCATTTTCTACTTTTAAAGGCTGCGTGTATTCCTTATTCCCAACTTTCAGTTTAACGGTGTAATCGCCGGGTAAAACCATTGGTGCTGTAAATCCGGCATAATCCACTTTGCTGCTGCCTTCGGCAGTTTTGGGTGGTGTTTTACGCAGGTTCCAGTAAATTTTATTAATGCCTTTACGCTTACTACCGGGTATTTTTTGAACCAGTTTGCCATCCTTATCCAGAATTTCCACATTTACATCGCCTGTCATTACACGGTCTTTCAGGTAAAATTGTATTGGCTGTATAGCTGGTGGGTTGCCACCATTCCAGCCGCCTGTGCTTGGGAAACCGCCACCACCAAATTCACCATCCCTTAGTATCAACGGACGGTTTTGGAACAACACTACATCTTTCTCCATCACTTCTTTGGTCATTCCACGCATTGGGCTAATATCGTCTACCACTACTACGCCACGGCCATGTGTACCTATTACCAAATCGTTGGTATTGGGCTGTATTTGTATGTCTCTCACAAGGGCGTACCAGGGCATGTTGTTCTTCATTCTAAACCATTCGGCGCCGCCGTTAAGGGTAGCAAAAAGACCCATTTCCGTTCCTAAAAAAAGCATGTCTTTATTTACAATGTCCTCTTTTATTTTATGGGCAAAGCCGCTGAACTCATCGCTTTTCCACATGGTCCATGTTTTACCCATGTCGGTGCTTTTACCTACATAGGTTTTCATATCGCCGTACATGTGATTGTCGAAAGTAGCGTACACGGTGTTTTTATCGTGGCGGCTAGGTTCTATGCTGCTCACCCATGTTTGTGCCGGTATGCCAGCCATTTTATAATTGTTGGCCACATTGGTCCAGTTTTTACCACCATCCAGTGTGTATTGCAGGTTACCATCGTCGGTTCCGGCCCATATCATATTACTATCCAGCGGGCTTTCGGTAATGGTAAAAATGGTACAATGGTTTTCGGCCGAAGTATTATCGGCACTCAATCCACCACTTTTATCCTGTTGTTGTTTGGCTTTATCGTTGGTAGTAAGGTCGGGGCTGATGCGGGTCCAGTTGCGGCCTTTATCGGTGCTCTTAAAAATATACTGTGCGCCAACGTACAGATTTTTCGGGTTGGCAACGCCGTTATGAATCGGGGTATTCCAGTTCCAGCGGAGCTTATCATCGGCCGGTCCTTTTGTAGGCTGAATGTTTACCGCTTTATTATTGGTAAGGTTAATACGGGCCACATTGCCACCCTGCGATTCCGCATAGGCTATGTTTTTATCGGAGCCATCGGGCACTGTCCAAAAGCCGTCGCCACCATAAATATCTTTCCAGTTAGCATTGCTTACCCCACCCGGCGAAGCGCTGGGACTAGACCAGCTGCCATTATCCTGCAGGCCGCCAAATATGCGGTAGGGCTGCTCGTTATCCACTGCCACGTGGTAAAATTGCCCAACAGGCAAATTGCCTTTAAAACCCCATGTGGCACCTCTATCTAAACTATAATACACACCGCCGTCGGTACCCAACCATAGTTCGTTGGTGTTTTTTGGGTTAATCCATAAAGCATGATGATCGCTATGAACCCAGCCGCCTTCGTTGCTTGCATCTGCAAAACTGTAACCACCATCACTGCTATAGCTAAATTGGTAACCGGGGCGGTAAATTCTTTTAGGGTCTTTTGGGTCGATGACCAAGGTGGAGAAATAGAAAGGACGGCTCACCACATTCATAGTTGCACTTTGGCTTTTCCAGTTTTCGCCGCCATCGTCGCTGATAAAAAGGCCTGTTTTTTCACTTTCTACAATGGCTACCAAATTTTTAGGAGATGATGGCGCAAGGGTTAGTACTACTCGTCCAAAAATACCTGTCGGCAATCCGCTCTGTATTTTGCGCCATACTTTACCGCCATCTATGCTTTTAAAAACGCCGCTGCCGGCGCCACCGCTATTAAATTCGTAAGGTTTGCGGCGAAACTCCCAGGTGGTAGCATAAATAATTTTGCTGTCTGTAGGGTCAATAGCTATATCTGCACAGCCAGCTTTTTCGCTGATGTATAAAATCTTGTTCCAGGTTTTGCCTGCATCTTCACTTTTGTAAAGGCCACGGTGTTTACTGTCGCTCCAAAGTGGGCCGGGGGCAGCTACATAAATGGTATTGCTGTTTTTAGGGTCCAGCATCACTTTAGCAATATGCTCCGTGCTATCCAATCCTATTTTGGTAAAATTATCACCGGCATCGGTGCTTTTGTACAAGCCGTCGCCGATGGAAACGGAGTTCCGCATATTGCTTTCGCCGGTGGCAACATATATGGTTTTGGGGTTTTGCTGATCGATGGCAAGGGCGCCAATGCTTTGGCAATATTTATCGAAGATGGGCTTGAAAGATGCACCGGCATTGGTTGTTTTCCAAACGCCGCCACCTGCTGTACCAATATAAATGGTTTTAGGTTCGTTGTCTACACCTTTAATATCGGTAATGCGGCCACTCATAGTGCCGGGGCCAAGCCACCTTGCCTCAAGCATACCAAATGTGGCGGAGGTAACTTTAGTTTGGGCCACAAGAGAACCACAGCCCAATAGAAAGGCTGTAGAAAATAGTAGTGTTTTCATTGCATGTAGTTTCGGGTAAAAGAAAAAAATCCTGCCATGGTATATGGCAGGATGAAATGAATTTAAAAATCTTAGTCGTGTTTGTATAGTTTTTCGTCGATGACCTGATTTGTTTTAATCGAACTCATAATGATGGTACCGAATGGCTGAGAAACGCTAAAAGGCATTTTTACACCATCTACATCTTTATAATCAGACATATCTACTGTCATTTCTACTTCTTGTCCGTTTACCTTCTTTTTAGAAGTAGATCTTACTATCATGTAGGAGGCAGGATCAATAAAATAGGTTTCTTCTTTACCGCTAACAAGGTTGGCTTTTACTTTAAAACATTCTGTGCCTTCTACATCTTCTTTGCCTAATAATTCCACTTTATGGCCCTTGGCCGCATAGTTATAGAGTGTGCCGGAGATATCAAGATCTGTTTGGCTTTCTTTTACATCTTCTGCAGTTTTAGGTTCTGGTTTTTGCATACCCTGAAAAGTCATAAAAACCCAACCTTCCTTATCGGTAGTCATGTCAAAATTCTTCATGCCACCAACTGTAATGTCATTTCGCATTAATTTGTTTTGTACCACAGTGGTAGTTACTGAGATTGGCATACCCTGTACCGTGAGGGTGCCTTCCATTACCACATTTTGTATTTTTTCTATTTTCTCTTTTCCGCCAAGAGCCTCTACGTGCTTGGCTATTACTTCTTCTACAGTTTGGGCTGATACAGAACCGATTGCAAACAAGGATGCAAATGCAATAAAAATTTTCTTCATTGTTTTAGAGTTTTTAGTTAAGTAAAAATAGACGTAGAATTGATTCAAAAAGTTACCGTTTGTAAAAGTATTGGTTAAATTTTTTCTTGTTAAACAAAATAGCAGGCAATCCCAAAGCAGAAAGCTGTGTGTCAATCATTTTTACTATTTAAAGCAGAAAATGAGTTTTTGCAAAAGGCTTACAGATAGCTTCCATTTGGTATGTCTTAATAAATTCCAACTCTGGTTTTGGTGTTAAAAAAGCGAAAACAATTGCTTTAACAAATTTTTTTCAGGCACTTGATAAAAGCCTACGAATAGAATCGTATATATTTACGAAACAAATCGTAGATTAATCATTTAATCACCTCCACCTAATAAAGGTGGCCATAAAACCAATTGTATGCATTTTACCACAAAACAAAAATGGATGGCATCAGGAGTTGCCATTGTAACCACCGCCACGTTTCTATTGCTGCCGCCCTTTCGTGGAGCAGCCCAAAAGTCTAACAAAGACACCACCCAAAACGAAGACAGTACAAAAAGTAAACGGAAGTCCGTTACAGTGGATAAGCACAACCGGACTTTTAGAATAGAAAACGGTGATCTGGAAAAGAGCCTTGCAGAATTGGAAAAAAGCCTTGCAGAACTGGAGAAGCAGGATTTTGGAAAAATTAGCGAAAGCGTAGAAAAAGCTTTACGGGCTGTGGATATAAATAACATTCAGCTTGAAGTGGAAAAGGCCATGAAAACTGTAAACCTTGATAACTTAAAACTGGAAGTAGAACAGGCGCTGAAAGCTGTAGACATGGAAAAAATACAGGCCGAAGTAAGTAAAGCGATGAAGGAAGTGGACATGGCCAAAATAAAATCTGATGTGGACAAGGCCATGAAAGAAGTGGATTGGAAGGCCATTCAGCAGGAAGTAAAAGAGGCTATGAAAGAAGCCAAAATATCCATGGACGAAATGAAGAACATTAATATGGATGAAATAAAAAGAGAGATGGAAAAAGCCAAAGCCGAAATAGAGAAAAGCAAAGCAGGCATGAAAGATGAAATGCTAAAAGCCAAAGGCCAGATGGGAAAAGCCAAAGTTCAATTACAGCAAATAAAAGTAATGCTAACCGAAATGGAGAAAGATGGCTTAATTAAAAAGGGTGAACAACTGAATATTAACTGGAAAGATGGCAAGCTCTATATTAACGATAAAGAACAACCCCAAAGCGTAAACGA
>JAYUTQ010000738.1:0-2280 GCA_043755055.1 Chitinophagaceae bacterium
TAAAAGCACCGATAATGGAAAAAACTGGGCCTATCTCGGCTTGCCGGAAAGCCATCATATTGGCGAAATAATAATACACCCAACCGACCCGAATACAGTTTGGGTAGCAGCCCTTGGCCACTTGTATACGCCCAACAAAGAACGTGGCGTTTATAAAACCACCGATGGTGGAAAAAACTGGAAACAAACACTTTTTGTAGATGAAAATACAGGTGCTGTAGAAATGGATATTAACCCACAAAATCCAAACGAATTGTATGCAGCTATGTGGTACAAAACCCGCAAAGCATGGAATTTTGAAGAGAGTGGAAAAACAAGTGGTATTTACAAAAGTACAGATGGCGGCAACAGATGGAGCCTTGTAACCGGCGGTAGCAGCGGGTTTCCGCAAACAAGCGGAACCGGGCGTATTGGAATGGTAGTCAGTTATCAGAATAGTAATGTGGTATATGCGGTTATGGACAATCAGGATCGGATGCCGGATACAGCTGCTAAAAAAACAGATTCCACCTCTTATGTTTTACGTGATTTTGAAAAACTGGATAAACAGCAATTTGCCAATCTCGATAGTAAGAGGCTGGATACCTTTTTAAAGAAAAACAGGATGACGCCAAAGTACAGTGCCGCTAAAGTAAAAGAATTGGTAGCTACAGATAAAGTAAAACCCAATGCCATTTTTGAGTATTTGTTTGATGCCAACGAAGCCCTTTTTAATACCCCAATAATTGGTGCCGAAGTGTACCGCAGCGATGATGCCGGCAAAAGCTGGAAGAAGATGAACAAGAAGCCATTGCCCATGTTCAGCACCTATGGCTATTATTTTGGCAGAATATTTATTAGCCCCGTTAATGATGGAAAACTGGTAATAGTAGGTGTATCTGTAGATATGAGTACAGATAGTGGCCGCAGCTTTAAAAGCATTGGCAAAAACAATACCCACAGCGACCATCACGTATGCTGGATAGACCCTAAAAAAGACAGCCATTTTATTTTGGGTAATGACGGAGGCGTAAACATTACGTATGATAATGGCGCCAATTGGTTTAAAGCCAATACTCCGGCAGTGGGTCAGTATTACGCAGTTACCACCGATAATGCAAAACCTTACCGTGTGTATGGCGGCCTGCAGGATAATGGCGTTTGGGTTGGCAATACCGTTCGGCAACGTGTAGGCGATGGTACCAACTTCGACACATTGGCTTACAAAAGTATTGGCGGCGGCGACGGTATGCAGGTACAGGTAGATACCCGTGACAACCGCACTACTTACAGCGGAAGCCAGTTTGGTTTTTATGGCCGTACGCATGTGGATACAGGTGGATATTTACCTATTTACCCTCGTAACGAGTTGGGCGAAGAAGCCTTTCGCTTTAACTGGCAAACGCCGATTGTATTAAGCAAGCACAATCAGGATGTACTGTATTATGCCACCAATAAATTTCACCGCAGTTTAAATAAGGGAGAAAATATGGTGGCACTTAGCGGCGACCTTACCAATGGAACAAGGGAAGGCGACGTACCGTTTGGAACAGCAACAACATTGGCAGAATCGCCTATGAAATTCGGATTGCTATACCTTGGCACAGACGATGGAAACATACATGTAAGTAAGGATGGTGGCTATAACTGGAGCAAAATAAATGTGGCTTTGCTAAAAATTCCGCAAGGCTTGTATGTAAGCCGGGTAACGCCGGGAGGCTTTAAAGAAGGCCGTGTGTATGCCGCATTGAACGGGTTGCGCAACGATCATTTTGCACCATACCTTTTTGTAAGCGATGATTACGGAACTACATGGAAACAAATAGGTAAAGACTTGCCGCAGGAATCGATTAACGTTATTAAAGAAGACCCGAAAAGCGACAGTATTTTATATGCCGGAACCGATGGCGGTGTGTATGTAAGCATTGATGCAGGTAATACCTGGATGGCCTGGATAAAAGGCATCCCCTACTCAATTCCTGTACATGATATTGTGATTCAACAACGGGACAATGAGATCGTATTAGGAACACATGGCCGCAGTATTTACATAGCATCTTTAAGAGATGTGCAGGCTTTAAAAGGCATAATTAGTAAAGAAGAAAAGAAACCTGAACCAAGAAGAAGAAGCGATGACGACGACGATGAAGCAACAATTGACTAAGGTTTTCGGATGGATTTTTGATAGATAAAAAACGGGGCTACTGGTGAAAGGTGACTTGAAAACAAAAGCAAAGCACTATTATCTTTTGCTTCATTTGTTGCTGATTTATTTTATAAAACAGGGCTGCAGATGATAGT
>JAYUTQ010000739.1:0-11859 GCA_043755055.1 Chitinophagaceae bacterium
TCCGCTGAAACTGAAAGCCGTAGCCGGGGTTGGCTGGCTTCAGGGTCATATTTACATATACGCCTGTGTGCAGGCCGGTGCCGGCTATGCTAATGGCCGATGCAAGAGTGTGTTGTTTATCAGGGTTAAAGGTTGCGTCCATTTTTTGTGTTGTTTATGCTGCCAAAAGTAAACGAATCCTTTCAAAGGAATTTATTGTGGTTTTGGTGAGAAATTTTATCAAAGCGGCAGGCTTGTTTGTTTGGAAACCTTTGCCACCTTTTTCTTTTTTCTATTATCCATACTCCCTTTTTCACTTACATGTTTAGCTACTATCCGTTGGCCTTCAGCCTTTACGGTTCCGTTTTTGCGAAACGCCCACACAATGTCGCTGGCTTGTTTGCGGGTGGTTTCTATGTCTACTATTGGGGCCGGGTAATCTTTACCAATAATGCAGCCGTACTGTTCTTGTTCAGCAACACTGAGCTCCCATGGTTTATGGATAAAATCAACAGGAATATGTTGCAATTCGGGCAGCCATTGTTTTACAAAAACACCTTCTGTGTCGTGGTCTTCGCCATTTTTTACAGGGCTATAAATGCGGATGGTATTTACCCCGGTAACACCTGCCTGCATTTGCAGTTGCGGATAATGGATGCCGGGTTCATAGTCTAAAAATTGCCGGGCCAAAAAGTGCAGTTCTTTCCAATCCTGCCACAGGTTAAAGGTGAAGAAAGACACCACCATGGCCCTCATCCTGAAATTGATATAACCCGTTGCCACAAGGCAACGCATACAGGCATCTACCAGCGGCACACCGGTTTTTCCCTGTTGCCAGGCTTGTATATAAACTTCGTTTTTGGGTTTGATGATCGCATCGTAACCACGGTTTACATTTTCAAATTCCATCCGGCATTCGTCCTCGAACTTTTGTATAAAATGGCAGTGCCAATGCAGGCGGCTAATGAAATTACTGAGTGCCCTTTTGTTACCGGATGTGGCGTAGTGCTGCATGGTGTATTGGTACACCATCCGCATACTTATATTGCCATAGGTGATATAGGGAGATAGCCTGCTGCAACCTTTTCTGCTAAGGGCAGGCTTGCTGATGTGCTTGCTGTAATTTACATACCGCTCTTTTACAAAGCTTTCCATGTACCGCCAGGCTGTGGTTTCGCCGCCTGGCTGAAAATTTTTATTGGGCGTGGTGATGGCTTCGGGCAAAACATCGCCTTTTATCATTTCGTAAAAAGCATCACTCAGCAATACGATATTCCATTTGGTTTCATGCACCAGTTTGGGTGGTTCGGTCATTTTCTGCTTCCAGCGTGCCTCCCAATTTTTTCGGCTTTTGAGTTTGCGTATTACGCCATGGAGCTGGTATTCTTTCCACACAATCTGGTTGGTTTTGCAAAAGCTTTGCATGGCAATATCCCGGTCGTAGGTAAGCTTGTTGCCTACTTCCTGGTGAGAAAAAATAGTACGGATTTGGTATTGGCTGACCAATGCTTCAAATACACGCAGTGCTTCGTTATGAAAATAAAAAAGCCTTCCGTTTACAGCTTCTAATTTGGGCTGCATATTCTGCAGGCTTTCGTACACAAAACGCCAGTGGCGAACATCGCTGTCTGCGTAAGCCATTACCGAAGGTTCAAAACAATAAACCAACAACACAGGCAGGTTTTGCTGCTGTGCATGCCACAATGGTTCATGGTCGGTAAAACGGAGGTCACGTTTAAACCATACGATGTTGATGGGTTGTTTTATAAAGGTGGATTTATCTATCAAAATTTTTAGCAAGGCGGATATTGTTAGGCAAGCCATAATATTAACACAGTATAATAAAGATAGTTTTTGAAAATAAATCAGTACTCAATAACACCTGTTTCAAACTTTGATATTGTAATAAAAATTTGAGTATTTGGTACATCGGCAACAGAACTTCTTATGCATTAGCCTTTTGATTTTACACAACACCTGCCAACGGCGTAATTTAGTAGCCATGAAAAATCTCTATGATAACCATGCAGCGGTATACGAAGCGATGTACACCAGCTTTATGAATTACCCGGCTGAATATGCCTATTATCATAAAATACTAAAGCAATATAAATGCCATTCGCTGCTGGAAATTGGCTGCGGTGCAGGCAATCTTGCAGCGCTGTTACTACAGCACCCGTATACATATACCGGCCTTGATACCAGCGAAAACATGCTGCAACTTGCCCGGCAAAAGCTGCCTAACCAGCTTTTTATTAAGGGGAAAATGCAGCAATTTAAATTGCCACAAAAAGTGGATGCCTGCATTTTTACAGGCCGAACCAGCAGCTATCTTGCTACCAACAGAGACGTAAAAAAAACACTTGACTGTATTTACAATAGCCTCGAACCGGGAGGCATTGTTGTTTTCGATATTATTGATGCCTGCCTTTTTATGAAGATGATAGCAGGTGAAAAAACATTTATACATGAGGCGGCATTTGATGGCATTAATTATTACCGTGAAAGCAAATGGACCAACAACCCGGCACAGCTTTGGGCATTTAACTGGTTTTCTACTTACTACGAGGTGCTTAGGAATGGTAAAAGAAAAAAACTATTTGATGAAAATTCTACCATCAGGGCTTTTACAAAAGATGATATGCTGTTGTTTTTAGAGCTGAGCGGCTTTAAAGTGCTTAAGGTGCTGCCAAAAGCATCCTATGCATTTGATACATTGGTTTTTATTGCCCAAAAAATATAACGACCTTACAGTAGTATAGCCGCAACTCACATCCACCGCACAACCTGCTATTACTGTAATTAAATGAATGATTCACACCTGTTACTTTTTCTATTTTGGGTATTGTATGGTGTATTGCACAGCCTGTTAGCCTCATTGGTTTTAAAAAAATGGCTGTATAAAAAGGCACCTGCTTACGAAAAATACTACCGGTTGGGTTATAGTGTTTTTGCTGTTACAAGTTTGGCGGCATTGCTTTGGTTTCAATTTTCTATTACCGGCATTGTATTGTTTACAAATAAATGGCTAAGATTTGTGCCAGGCATACCATTTGCTTTGGCAGGATTGGTTATGATGACCATCTGTAGTAAAAATTATTTTCTTCACCTGCTGGGTGTAGAAACTTTTTTTAAAAAAGATACAGCGGCAATACTAAAAACCGACGGCATGCACCGCTTTGTAAGGCACCCGCTGTACCTCGGTACATTTATGTTTATTACAGGCCTGTTTTTTTGTTTTCCATACTTATCCAACCTCATTATGGTACTGGTAATTATATTGTACACACTCATTGGCATACGGCTGGAGGAAAAGAAATTACTGGTGGAATTTGGCGAAGCCTACCGTTTGTACCAAACAAAAGTGCCGAAGTTGATTCCATCTTTTTCGGGGCTTTTTAAAAGTTTGTAAAAGCTTAGCGTACCATGAGGCAGATAAAGGGTTAAAAATTGTAACCCTTCATATTTGTAAAAAGAACTTAAATAAATTGATGAAAGCAAACAATCTGTTTACAGCATTTATTAACAGCGAAAAAGCAGGAGGCCTTACACTCATTGCATGTACCGTTATTTCGTTGATTATTGCCAATACAGGGTTTGGCGAAAGTTACCATCATTTTTGGCAGACGCCTTTTGCGGGCCAAAGCATTGAGTATTGGATTAATGACGGGCTTATGACCATTTTCTTCTTACTGATAGGTCTGGAATTAGAAAGGGAAATTTATAAAGGCGAACTTTCAAATATTAAAGATGCTTTGTTACCCATTTTTGGAGCATTGGGCGGAATGATTGTTCCGGCTGGATTGTATTTAGTCTTAAACTATGGCACAGCAACACAATCGGGTGCAGGCATTGCTATGGCTACAGATATAGCATTTGCCCTGGCCATTTTATCATTATTAGGAAACCGGGTGCCTACATCTCTAAAAGTTTTCCTAACAGCATTAGCGGTAATTGACGACCTGGGAGCCATTTTAATCATCGCCATTTTTTATACTAAAACTTTACTTTGGACAAACCTGTTTATTGCCTTGGGCATTTTTGCAGCTTTACTCGTACTAAACAGGCTAAAAATAAGGAACGTAATTCCTTACTTAGTCGGCGGCGTTGCCATGTGGTATTTCATGCTTAACTCAGGTGTTCATGCAACTATTACAGGTGTATTATTAGCCTTTGCCATCCCATTTGGTAACAGCGATGAAAAATCTACTTCCTACATTTTGCAACACTTCCTGCACAAGCCGGTTGCGTTTATAGTTTTACCTGTTTTTGCTTTGGCAAACACCGCCTTTGCTTTAAGTAGCAATATTGGAGAAACACTAACGCAACATTATAGTTTAGGTATTGCGTTAGGACTCATTATCGGTAAGCCTTTAGGCATATTTCTTTTAAGTTTTTTAGCCGTCGCATTTGGCATTTGTAAACTTCCTGAAGACTTAAACTGGAAATCGGTAATAGGTGCGGGGTTTTTAGGTGGCATTGGATTTACCATGTCTATATTTATAACCCTGCTTGCATTCGACAATGAAACCATAATCAATAATGCAAAATTTGTAATTCTTATTTCATCATTAATTGCCGGCCTGATAGGTTTTGTGCTCCTTAAAATCACATTGAAAACACTAATAATTACCAACAACTAATCACTCTTAAGATTTGTTTTATCTTTTATTTTTAACCTCTGTTTTCAATCAATCTTCTGAGATATGAGCGATAGAAATTTCAATACTTTGTTAAGCCTTGTTGTTTTTAATATGTACTTTAAATGCTTTTGTACCATTTACCCGGCCTTAAATAGCGAATGCCTTTTCTGGTAATAAACCGGGTAGGCAACTCCTTTCCATTTGTATCATGTACCTGAAAATGCAGGTGCGGAAAACCTGAGTAACCGGTATTGCCGCTCAGGCCAATGTGCTGCCCTTGGGTAACCGTATCACCTACATTTACCAGTACACCATTTTGTTGCAAATGCCAGTATTTCGCTGTGCTGCCATCGCTATGGCGAATAATAATATGGTTCCCTTTTGATAGAAATGCGTCTTTGGCACCGCCTTCGTTACTGTCTTCTTTTACTTTGGTAACTACGCCGCCACGTGCCGCACAAATCGGGCTGCCCTGTTTCATTTTAAAATCGAGACTCAACTCTTTTTGATGGCTGAACCGGTTACTGTTGTAAGCCTGAATCAATAAAATTTTATAGCCTTTGGCAAAAGGAAGGCTATACACAAAACTCGTATCCGGCTGTACACGGCCGCCTTTTAAATTGTGTACCTGCTTATTGGTTAATTGTGCTGCTGCACAAAATGTAAGCAGAAAAAAGAGTGCTGTTGTTACGGGTTTCATAAGTCGTTTTAAGTTACACCATTTCCTTTTTCAGAGAAGCAACATGTGGCTTTGCTTCTTTCCTGCGGCCTTTTACTTCTTCAAATCTGGCTTCATAATCTTCCCGAATGGTGCCCATCCATCTGTCCCATATTAAAGTGTACAAACCATAGTTGCCCTTAAAATACTGGTGGTGCTGATTGTGGTTGATGGAGGTATTGATCCACCGGCCGATGCGGCTTTTGCTAAAGCCTTTTGGATACAGCTCATACCCGAGGTGGCCGTACACATTGTAAATAATCATAAACAAAAAGAACAAGCCAAGGTGCAGCTTGTGTATGGGTATGGTAAATAGAAATATGGCCACAATACCGGCTTCCAGCAACGCTTCTACGGGATGAAACGCATACGCAGCCCATGGCGAAGGATTAACCGATTTATGATGAATGAGGTGCACAAACCGGAACAGTTTTGGATGGTGCATTAGCCGGTGCATCCAGTAAAAATAGGCATCATGCATAAAAAACATAACCGGAAAGGCTGCATAAAACCATACCATGCTGTGCTGATGGATGTCTTTATAAAACCTGGTATATGGGCTGATAGCGGGGTTGTAAATAAGCAGTACCGGCACCAATGCAAAAATGCCAATGGTAATCATAGAGTAGCCAATCTCCCGGCTATAATCACTAAACCGGGGAAACCGTTGCTGGATTTTACGATGCCACAATCGTTTTTTCAGTAATACATAAAAAAAAGAAAAGCCAATGGCCGCAAACAAAACGTAGCGGAGACCAATCAGAAAAAAAATAAAATAATAGTCAGAAAATTGCATGTGCTAATTTACTCCATCCCGTTATACAAGCGCCAAACATCATCTACTTTAAATAACTCGGTACCTGCATTCATGGTAGCGGCACTGCCACAGCATACACCAAAGCGGATGGCGTTTTTCAAGCTTTCATTTTTATGAAACATGTAGGTAATGCCGGCCACCATACTATCGCCTGCACCCACTGTGGTTTTTACTTCTACCTTTGGTGCCGGGGTAAAATATTTTTCATCACTGCTCACAATCCATGCGCCATCGCCACCCATAGATACGGCCACGATGGATGCAAAGCCATTTTGTATAATCTGCTGTGCCGCATCGTCCACTTCTTTCAATTCCAGTTTGTCTATATCCAGCAGTTTGCAGAGTTCGGCAGTGTTGGGTTTTATAAGAAAGGTGCCTTTATTTTCCAATCCTTTTAAGGCATCGCCGCTTGTATCTACAATGCATTTGGCACCGGCAGCATTGGCATATTTTACCACAGCTCCATAAAAATTATCGGGCAGGCCGGGCGGCAGGCTGCCACTTGCTACTACAAAATCCGGCACTTGTAATTGCAGTGCTTCCAGCAGATTTTTTACCGCTGCTTCTTCCACTTCCCTGCCGGGAAAAGTAAAGCGAAACTGTTTGGCAGTGTCCGTTTCCACCACAATCCAGTTTTCTCTTGTTTCTACTTTTGTATCTATCGATGTAAAAGAAATACCTTCCTGTTGCAATAAGCTTTTAAGCATTTCGCCATTGTGGCCACCGGCGGCAAATAAAGCTGGTGCAGCCACACTTAGTTTAGCCAAAGCCTTGCTAACATTAATACCGCCGCCACCGGGCTCATTCACCACTTCGGTATTGCGCAGCTTGGCTTCGGGCTTAATAGCCGGTACGGTTGTGCTTTTATCTATGCAGGGGTTTAGTGTAATGGTTACTATCATGTAGCAAAACTACAGGTATTGATTAGGGAAAAAGAACATGCTTTTCGCCTCCGAATGTCGGGTCAATTGGTCAATAAGTCAATAGACAGGTCTTGTATTTACAGCATACCTACTCATTTAATGACAATTGACTTATTGACCCAATGACTATTGATTTTTAAAACTACAACATGCTCTATTTTTACCGCTACAAATTTTATTATGCTTAAATCAATGACCGGCTTTGGAAGAAGCGAACAAACAAAAGGCGACAGAACCGTTTTGGTAGAAATAAAATCGCTGAACGGCAAGCAACTGGAAATGAACCTGAAAATGCCTTCGCTGCTAAAGGCTTACGAATTCGACATCCGCAATGCCATTAGCGAAACCCTGCTTCGTGGCTCGATTGATTGTTTTATTAACGTAAAACAAAACGGCGCCTCAAAACCCGTTACCATTAATACCGATGTGGCCAAAGCTTATTACCAAACCATAGCCGAACTGAGCAAAGACCTGAACCTGGATACCAGCCAGGTGTTAAGTGCCTTACTAAAACTGCCCGAAGTGGTAACACCCGCCACCGATGTGATAGATGACGAAGGATGGGACCTGGTAAAAACCACTTTGCAGGATGCCCTTACCAACCTGAATAACCACCGCGAAGAAGAAGGCAGTGTGCTGCAAAAAGAGCTGGAAGACCGCATAAAAAACATTCAGCTACAACAATTGGAAGTGGCCAAACTGGAGCCGGGAAGATTGGTAAAGAAAAAAGATGGCATTAAGAAAATGCTGGAAGAAAATGTGGGCAAAGAGAATTACGACGAAAACCGCCTGGAGCAGGAACTGATTTATTTTATAGAAAAACTAGACATTACCGAAGAGCAGGTAAGGCTTACCAACCACTGCGAATACTTTTTTGCCATGCTGGCCGAAACCGAAGATGCCAAAGGAAAAAAACTCGGTTTTTTGTTACAGGAAGTGGGCCGGGAGATCAATACCATTGGCTCTAAAGCTTACGATGCTACCATACAAAAAAGCGTAGTGCTGATGAAAGATGAATTGGAAAAAGCCAAAGAGCAGGTGCTGAATGTTTTGTAAAAGATTGGATTGATTATTAAAAGTAATTTTCAATAATCAATGTTCAATAATCAATTTTCAGTTTAGCCGTGAGTTTTAATTACAGCCCCGAAAAGACATTAATACCATGATTTTTAAACACAACTCCATGCCGAAGTTGGTTCTCCTTCCCCGCTGCTTGTTCCTTGTTTCTTGTTCCTTGCTTTTCTTTGTTTCATGCAAACAAGTGGAGCTGTACGAACGGCTGCAAAATATACCCAAGGCCGAATGGAAAGGCGATTTCAAACCCAGTTTTACTTTCAATATTACAGACACTGTTTCGCTATACCATGTGTACATAACTGTACGCCATACTAACAGCTATGCCTACAATAATATCTGGCTCGAATCTACATTGCAGCTGCCCGGTGACAGCCTGATTACCCAACCATTAGACCTGCAACTGGCCGGAACCGACGGCTGGCTTGGCACCGGCATGGACGATATTTTTGAACACAGTATTAAGGTAACGGCTACGCCAAAACAGTTTAAAAAAAGCGGTCCTGTAACTTTTACCCTTAAGCAAACCATGCGGCAGGATCCGTTGCCGGGCATTATGCAGATAGGGGTTAAGGTCCAAAAAGTTGCCGGGTCAACAGGTCAGTAAGCCATTTGGTCATTGGTCAATAAGTCCATGATAACTAACGCTCAATACCCTGCTACGAAATGACTTATTGACCCAATGATTTGATTTCAAGATTCCCGGCCCAACTACAATTTTTTATGCAAAACGCTATTAAAAAAAGACTCACCATTGTTACCGTAGTGTACTGGGTGCTGCTGCTTTATATAATAGCAGCATTGGTTTGGTGGTTTATCAGCCTTAGCAATCAAAACCTGGCTATGACTACACTACGGATGAGTGAACTTAAGGCCGACGACCCCGGCTACTACCAAAAAGTGCTGGATATACAAGACGCAAAAAAGCGTAAGACCGCACAGTACATAGGCGAAGGATCCATTTTTTTTCTCCTGATAATGGTGGGTGCTGTATTTGTTTTCAGGGCTACGAGAAGGCAGTTAAAACTGGCACAGCAGCAGCAAAATTTTATGATGGCCATTACCCATGAATTAAAAACGCCCATTGCCATTGCCACCCTTAACCTGGAAACTTTACAGAAAAGAAAACTGGACGACAATCAGCAGCAACGCATTATCGGCAACACATTACAGGAAGCCGAACGGCTCAATGATCTCTGCAATAATATTTTACTTACTTCCCAGCTTGAAAGCGGGGTAAACCGTTTTGCCAAAGAAGAACTGGAGCTTGGCACATTGGCGGCCGATTGTGTGCAGCAGTTTCGGCGGCGTTTTGCCGGCCGGCAAATAAATTTTGCTACCGCCGAAGAAACGGCCGTATCCGGCGACCAGTTATTATTACAGTTGCTGGTAAATAACCTGCTTGAAAATGCCCTAAAATATTCACCCAAAGAAAAACCGGTGCATGTAAGTGTACTGCAACAGCATGATAAAGTTTGGTTGCAAATAAAAGACGAGGGCCAAGGCATACCGGCAGAAGAAAAGCAAAAAATATTCGGCAAATTTTACCGCATCGGCGATGAGCATACCCGAACCTCAAAAGGCACTGGCCTTGGCCTGTATCTCTGTAAAAAAATTATGGCCGACCACAACGGCGACATAACAGTTGCCGATAACCAGCCAACAGGAAGTATTTTTACCGCAACATTTAAAATGATTGGCCAGTAGAGGTCAATAATGGTCATTGGGTCAATGGTCATTGAGTCAGTTGGTAAAAAATTTATTGACTGAGCATTAATAACAATGACCTAATGACCTTTGACTTAATTACCCAATGACCAAAATAACATGAGCCAAAAAAGTTCCATATTACTGGTAGAAGATGAAGAGAACCTTCATGAAACGCTAAAGCTAAACCTGGAGCTGGAAGGTTATGAAGTAACCTCGGCCTACGACGGCATTGCAGCTATGAAGGCTTTTAGGGCAGAATATTTCGACCTTATCATTCTCGATATTATGTTGCCGGAAATGGATGGCATCAGCGTAATGGAAAGCATCAGGGTTAGCAATGTAGAAGTGCCGGTACTAATGCTGAGTGCCCGAAACACCAGCAGCGATAAAATACTCGGCCTTAAAAAAGGCGCCGATGATTACATGACCAAACCTTTTAACCTGGAAGAATTATTGCTTCGGGTAGATAAACTAATCATCAAAAACAAAAGAATACAAGATGTAAGCCACGTTGGCGACACCTATGCTTTTGGTGGCCACACGGTAGATTTTAAAGCACAAGGCGCTACGTTGGCCAACGGCCAAAAAATAGAACTGAGTAAAAAAGAAGCGATGCTGCTAAAGTTGCTGCTGGAACATAAAAACGAAGTAGTAACCAGGGAAAAAATTCTGCAAACGGTTTGGGGCTATAATGTGTACCCCACCACAAGAACCATCGATAATTTCATCCTCAACTTTCGCAAATATTTTGAGGCGGATAGCCGTAACCCAAAATTCTTTCACTCGGTGCGGGGCGTAGGTTACAGGTACGCTGAGTGATGAAGGATATCGCTATTACAATTATTAAAAAAGCTGAGTTCGGGACGAAACATAGTTAATTAATATACCGCCCCGATGGGGCTATTGCAATATTGATACCTCTATTTCTCTACCATAATATCGCATCTCCGATGCTTACCATCAGCTCCAAAGGAGCGATATTTTGGTAGAAAAAAATAAATTCGTCTTCTTAGCCCCCGCCGGGGCGGCATTTTTGTACCATTAAAAACGAGGTTGCTTATCAAGAACCGAGTTTTATAAATCAATTTCCAAAATATCCTTGAATCTATGGATCCATTTGCCCACAGGTATTTTATCATTCACAAGCCTTACAAAATGGTTTCGCAATTTGTGAGCAACCAGAAAGAATGGCTATTGGGTGATTTGGATTTTCCATTTCCTGAAGGCACCCATGCCGTAGGCCGGCTGGATAAAACAAGCGAAGGCCTGCTGCTACTTACCACCAATAAAAGCGTAACCAAACTACTGTTCGAAAGCGATACGCCACACCAACGAACCTATCTGGTACAGGTGGAAAAAGAAGTGCAGCCACAAAGCCTGGAACAATTGCAAAACGGTGTTACCATTGGCCTAAAAGGTGGTGGCAGCTTTACTACTGCATCCTGCAAAGTGGAGATTGTACCAAGACCGCAAGGCTTACCCGTTTCCATGCACGAATTTGGCAGCCACCTGGCCCAAACATGGCTGCACCTTACATTAACCGAAGGTAAATTTCACCAGATACGAAAAATGGTAGCCGCCACTGGTCATCATTGCAAACGCCTGATCCGGCTGGGAATAGAAGATATATGGCTTGGCGATTTGGCCAGCGGCCAGGTAAAAGAAATGGAGGAAGCATTGTTTTTTGAGTTGCTGAAAATCAACGATTGGAAAAATGCACTCATCCCAAATTTTGAGATTATAGAATGAGATAGCTGGCTTTAATTGCCACTGTGTAGAAGAGCTCAATTACTGTATCTTATTTACAAGACCGCTTTTTATAGCACAGGCTATCTTATAAAAACATGTACCACATTTTAATTTTATTTAGAACAAGAATTAAACGATAAAAAAGGAGAAAGTCTTGCTTCCTTTAGTTAGCATTACCAGAGAAAACTAAGGTCCACATAGTCCATAGGAAAAAAAAGAAGACATTAGTGCAGTTATTTATCAGAA
>JAYUTQ010000740.1:0-4990 GCA_043755055.1 Chitinophagaceae bacterium
GTTCGAAAAATACCGCACCAGTATCGACATGATTACCACTTCGGAAGTAGCCGTTTCGGTTACGATTGATAGTGCTACTTCGCTGGATGATATTAAAAAAGAACTGGAGCCTTTCGGCACGGTAGAAGTGGAAGAAGGCCTCAGCATCGTATCTGTTGTAGGTAACGAAATAGCACAAACAGACGATGTGCTGCACAAACTGTTCGAAGCCTTAAAGTCAATACCAGTGCGGATGGTAAGCTATGGCGGCAGCAAGCACAATGTAAGTTTACTGGTGCCTTCTACCTCTAAAAACGAAACACTGAAACTGCTTAACAGCGGATTATTTGGATTGTAAAAAATTGTGTTATGTCTTCAAAAATCATCTTGTCCAGAAAAAATGAATTTTTAAACCGTACCCGTTTTTACAGGGTCTTTATAGATGGTGCAGAAGTAGATAAAATTGGTAATGCTACTACCGAAGAATTTCAACTGACGGAAGGAAAGCACACCATAAAATGCAAAATAGATTGGTGTAGCAGCGGGGAATATGCCATAGAAACCAACGGAAACGACAACCTTTATTTGAGGGTAAAAAGTGGTATGAAATATTTTATGCTGCTTTACGTCATCATGATGGTGTGGCTGGCTTCGGGTCTTGTTTTTAAAAGTAAAAGGGTATTTTTTGGCACCGCATATCCCTATATACAGCGGATGGTTGTGCTTGTGCCACTTTTGTACATGCTCTATTATTTTACCATTGGAAAGAATAAATACCTGAAAATAGTTGTGGATACAGACAATGTTTTTGCAAAGTGAAATCGATTTGTCATTATATAACCATCCCCGTTGCTGCCATGCAACGGGGATTTTTTGTAGAAATGTTTGGGCACCCGGGCGGGCTATCCCTTACAAGTACGCCGCCGCAAACATGTAGGTTAGCTTCGCATTTATAACATGCGTTGGCGGCGTACGGGCTCCACTACTCCTGTCCCTACATTTTGGGAATCCCTGGTGCAGCTCCGCAATTATTCATCACAGACATATAAGGGTACCATGCTTAGTTTGCGATTTACTGCAATAATTAGCTATAAACCTGAGTTAGGGATAAGCAAAATTAATATACCCAACAGAATGCCGCCCCGATGGGGCTTTGGATGGATATCATTTATTATGCTACCAAAATATCGCTCCAATGGAGCTAAGGATAAGCATCGGAGATGCGAAATTTTGGTAAATAGTATTCAACCATATTTCCTAAGCCCCTTTGGGCAATGTCGTTAAGTTAAGGAATCGGAAGGTTGTCAGGCTGAGCTTGTCGAAGCCCTACTAACCGATTTGCAATGTAGATTTACAAAGAGGGCCCTTCGACAAGCTCAGGGTGACAAACCTTAACTTAATGACATTGCCCATCGGGGCGGCATTTTAATTATGTGTTATCCCTAATTGAGGTTACTAATAATTTCTCACCCCTATTTTCACAATCATTCTTTATTTTCATTTCAGAAACCCCGAAACGGTATCGCATCGCCAAATCACAAATCATATATCACAAATCATACATCTTTTATGGTCCCGGAAATCCGCAAAGCATTTAATGCAGCATTTAGTAAAGAGCGTTACGAAGCCTATTTAAAAGAACTGTTTGGCATTTACCCCGGCGACCTTGTTTTTCGGGTAGCTGAAACACCGGTTTTTATCGACAAAGCTTTTAAACAAAAAGTATTGGATGCCTGCGAAAGCATTGTGGATGTAATTGTACAGCCCAACTTTAAAGAACTTACCAAAAATGCTATACCGGATAATGCGAGGGTGGGCAACGAAAATGATTTCTCCCATTTCATTGCTTTCGACTTTGGTATTTGTGTAGACGACAATGGAAATTATACCCCGCAACTAATAGAAATGCAGGGATTTCCAACCTTGTTTGCCTACCAGATTTTGCACACAGAAATTACAAACAAGCATTTTACCATACCGGCTAATTACGACAGTTACCTCAGTGGTTTTACCAAAGAAACTTACATTCCTTTTTTAAAAGAAGTGATTATTGGCAAACACAAACCAGAGAATGTGATACTGCTGGAAATTTATCCGGAAGAGCAAAAAACAAGGATTGATTTTAGGTGTACCGAAGAATATGTGGGCATTAACACAGTTTGCCTTACCAGGCTAAAAGCCAATGGCAACAATTTATATTACGAAAATGATGGGCAGGAAATAGCTGTAACATGTATTTATAACCGACTCATTTTCGATGATTTGGAACAGCAGGTGTTGCCAGAAGGAACTATCGACATTACCAAAGATTGGAATGTAGAATGGTGTCCGCACCCGGCATGGTTTTACCGCATTAGCAAATACACCTTGCCGCTAATAAACAGCCCGTATGTACCCGAAACAAAATACCTGATCGATGTAAAAGAAATACCCGCCAATCTGGAAGATTTTGTGCTAAAGCCGCTCTTCTCATTCGCTGGGCAGGGCGTAGTTATAGACATAACACCCGAAGACATTATTGCCATTAAAGACCCGCACAACTGGATACTGCAACGCAAAGTAAAATACGCCGATATTATCTTAACCCCCGACGTACCTGCCAAAGCGGAGATTAGGATTTTTTATTTTTGGAAAGAAGGCGAAGCAAGACCTATTGCTACCCAAAACCTTGCAAGGCTTAGCAAAGGCAAAATGATAGGAGTCCGTTACAATGCCGATAAAGAATGGGTTGGCGGAACTTTAGCTTATTTTGAAAAGGATTAGTATACCATGTTTCATCAGGAAATCAATTGATTTTTTGCCTCGATGGCATCCTTTGTTAATTGCTCCTTTAGTGCATCGAGACCGGAAAATTTTACTTCGCCACGGAGGTAAGCTTTTACATAAACCCGCATGGTTTGGCCATAAATATCTTCATCAAAATCAAAGATGTTTACTTCAATAGTTCTTTTAGTGCCATCCACAGTTGGGCGTACGCCAATATTCATCATGCCTTTAAGGTCAGCCGTCGACCGTCGACCGTTGACCGATGATTGGTAAGGATTGTTTTTTGTAATGGAATGGTTGTCACCAGGCAGTTGATGGTTATCGATCGACGGTTGACGGTCGACGGCAATTACAACTGCATACACACCATTTCCCGGCACCAGTTTTTCATCGTCGCCAATGCGGATATTAGCTGTAGGGTAGCCGATGGTTCGGCCAAGTTTGTTCCCTTCAATGACGGTTCCTTCAAAAAAATAATCATAGCCTAAAAATTCGTTCGCAGTATCTATTTGCCCGTTTATAATGGCCTGCCGGATGCGGGTGCTGCTGATGGCACTGTTTTGCAGCACATGTTCCGGTATTTCTTTTACCCTGTAACCAAACTGTTCTTTTAGTGCTTCCAGTAAATGGTAATCGCCTTGCCGGTTGTGGCCAAAGCGGTGGTCGTAACCAATAATAATGGTATGCGGATGAAAATATTTTACCAAAAAATTAGCCACATAATCATGGGCAGCCTGTTCGGCAAAGGCTTTGGTAAAAGGTACAATTACCAAATGGTTGATGCCCTGTGCTTCCAGTAATTCTATTTTTTCGGAAAGGGTATTTAGTAACCTTACTTCGGTGGATTGGTTGTGTACAATCCGCCGTGGGTGCGGGTTAAAGGTTATAATAACCGTTTCGCCGCCTTCGGCTTTTGCCTCATCTTTTAATTGGTTGATGATTTGCAGGTGGCCTGTATGCAGGCCATCGAAAGTGCCAATGGTAATTACGGCGTTGGTAAAGGCAGGTAGTAAATCTAAATTCTTGTGTACTGTCATAAATGGTCTTCCTGTTGTGATTGGTGTCTTCATTACTCACAACGACTGGATATTAACTAATAATTATTTACGTCCAGTCATTGCGAGGAAGGTTCTTGCCTGACGAAGCAACCTCCAGGGTTTGTTTCGTCAGGCAACAATCAATCCCTGGAGGTTGCTTCGGGCAAGAACCCTCGCAATGACTGGTTTATCTATTGTTTTGTCAAAGGCTGAAATGCCAAAGTGGCGAACCCTCGCAATGACTGGTTTTTTTTAAGCCGTGCCGATAAAAGCTCTATAGTAGCAATCAGTTGAACGGAGCGTCGCCAATGTCGCTCAATCAGAGAAAGGCTTTCGCTTAGCTCCAAAGAAAAATCTTTGCACATTTTCTACGCTGCTTACTATAAAACTGTTATGAAACAATTTAAGTTTCAAAACTAAGCCTTCTTACTTTTGTCCACATCAATTTCAGGATTTGTAAGCAAATCATACATCATAAATCACAAATCATAAATGTCCTTATACGCTCAACGTGGTGTTTCGGCCCAAAAAGAAGAAGTTCATGCAGCGGTGCAAAACCTGGATCAGGGATTGTACGCTAAAGCATTTTGTAAAATGTACCCCGATTTTTTGGGTGGCGATGACGCTTATGTAAATATTATGCATGCCGATGGCGCTGGTACCAAAAGTATTTTGGCTTACCTGTATTGGAAAGAAACCGGCGACATCAGCGTTTGGCGTGGCATTGCACAGGATGCGATCGTTATGAATCTGGATGACCTGCTTTGTGTGGGTGTGTACGACAATATTATTTTCAACAGCACCATCGACCGTAATAAAAAACGCATACCCGGCGAAGTGCTAAGCGAAGTGATTAACGGCACACAGGAATTGTTTGATACGCTGAAAGCATTTGGTGTAAACATACATTACCTCGGTGGCGAAACAGCCGATGTAGGCGATGTGGTACGGACCATAGCCGTAAACGGTACCATGAGTGTACGCTGGCCTAAAAGCAAAATTATTACCAACGAAAAAATTCAGCCGGGTGATGTAATAGTGGGCCTTGCCAGCTATGGACTGGCAACCTACGAAAGCAGCTACAACAGTGGCCTTGGCAGCAACGGACTTACAAGTGCAAGGCACGATGTGCTGAGTAAATTTTATGCTGAAACCTACCCGGAAAGCTTTGAACCAACGCTTGATGATGCGGTGGTATATATTGGTAA
>JAYUTQ010000741.1:0-11823 GCA_043755055.1 Chitinophagaceae bacterium
GCAGGACGGAAAAACTTTTTCCGGAGCTGCTATGTAATCTATAGTAAGCAAAACACATTAATTAAACTAACAATTATAGAATGCCGCTTGAACCGGATTATGTATTACCTGATGAAAATGGTTTTAAGGGCACAGTGTTGGACCAATATCTGGAATTGGGCTTTTACCGGATGCAACACATTGTATTTACCACACACCACACCAGGCTTGATGTAGCAGGCAACAGCGTACCTGTATTTTGGCTGCGTACATTACTGCCTCAGGTTAAAGAACAACCTTCTGCAAAAGCCATTAGAAAAAAATGTAACGCCTTTTCTATTACTTATAAAAAAGCAATTGTTACAGCGGAAACGGAGGAGCTATACAGCTTGTATCGTGAAAGTGTAAACTTTAGTACCTCAGAAACCTCAAGGTCGTATCTGCATCAGTTTGAGTTAGAAAATCCATTCGATTCGTGGATGGTGGAAGTACGTGATGCTACAAGATTGATAGCCGTTGGTTATTTTGATAAAGGCGCTACAGCTATTGCAGGTATTCTCAATTTTTACCATCCCGAATACCACAAATACAGTTTGGGTAAATTTCTGATATTAAAGAAAATGGATTACGCTGTTGCATGTAATATGCCGTGGTATTATACAGGCTACATAAGTACAGCCAATACCAAGTTCGATTATAAATTATTTCCGGATGCTTCAGCAGTGGAGGTGTACCTGCCTCTTGAAAATGTATGGATGCCGTATAATTTATTAGGCAAGCCGCTGCTGCTGGCGTATTTTATCAAGAACCTGATATAGAAATGCTGCTTTATTAGCAGTAAAGCACAGGATGGACAATTTTTGTTCAATACCTATCTTTCGTGTATGAAAACGATTGCGATTCTAATGGCATTGCCGGTAGATATATTACCAGACGTCGTAGCTATTCCAAAATTCTTTACCACCACCAAAATCAGTTCAGGCATTTTATGCAATCCACCAAAAATGTGTAGAAGCATTGTCCTTTAGTTTAGTATGCTTTAGCAGAAAAAAATATAAGCCATCCATGAAATCATTCATTTTTTTAGCAGCATTATGTGGTGCATCACTTTCGGTATATGCACAGGAAACTAAAACCAGTTTCAAATTCGATTTCGGCTCCGGCAAAGTTGCAATAGGCTATACACAAGTTTTGCTTACAAACATATACACTGCCGAAACAGGCTATGGCTTTGACTTTAACACCGCAGTTACTGATGTAAACAACAAGGGAAAAAACGCCTTGAAATGCGACGGTGTTTCCAGCGATAAGCCTTTTTACTTTTCGGTTAAAGTGCCGGAGGGCAATTATAAAGTAACCGTAACCCTTGGTAATGCTAAGGCAACAACTGCAACTACGATTAAGGCCGAATCGAGAAGATTGATGCTTGAAAATATAACGACAAAGGCGGGTCAATTTGTAACCCAAACTTTTATAGTAAATATTAAAGACAAGCAAATAAATGCTACCGAAAAGGTAAGCCTTAAACCAAGGGAAAATGGCAAGCTGGATTGGGACGACAGGATTTCGCTGGAATTTGATTTAAACCCAACTGTAGCCGGTTTGGAAATAGAAAAAGTGAACGATCAGATAACAGTTTATCTGGCGGGAAACTCTACCGTAGTAAACCAGGACGATGAACCCTGGGCAGCTTGGGGGCAAATGATTCCAAGGTTTTTTACACCCGGCGTAGCCATAGCAAACCATGCCGAAAGTGGCTTAACACTCGGTAGTTTTTTAGGGAGTAAAAGATTGCAAAAAATATTATCCATCATTAAGCCAGGTGATTATTTATTTGTTGAGTTTGGCCACAACGATCAGAAAGAAAAAGGCCCTAACGATGGTGCCTGGAAATCGTACACCGAACGCATGAAATTATTTATTGGCGAAGCCAAAAAGAAAGGCGCCATACCAGTTGTAGTAACCTCCACAGCCCGCCGAAATTTTGACTCAGCCGGGCATAATGTAAACAGCCTTGGCGATTACCCGGCCGCTGCCCGTAAAGCTGCTCAGGAGGAAGGTGTGGCGATGATAGATTTGAATGAAATGAGTACAAAATTTTACGAAGCTTTAGGCGCCGTGGCCTCTAAAAAGGCGTTGGTTCATTATCCTGCAAATACATTTCCGAATCAGGATAAACCACTTGCAGACAATACTCACTTTAACCCTTACGGGGCTTATCAATTGGCTAAATGTATTGTAGAAGGAATTAAACTGAACAAGCTTGGTCTGGCAAAATTTCTAGTAGATGCACCTCCTTTTATTCCCTCATATCCCGATGCTATTGAAAGCTTTTATTGGCCGCAAAGCCCAAGGGCTGCTACTATAAAACCAGACGGTAATTAAGCAGTAATATGATTTCGTTATGTAAAATATTACACCACTATTTTTTATACTTTGTCCATTTTTAATTGCTTCCTTATGAAAGTATTTGCTTTGACTATAAGCTTGTTATCTACCCTAAATTATGCTGTTGCACAAAAGGATGCAGGTGATCCTACACTAACAGAAATATGGACGCCTGTACCTCGGGTTGTTGCACCAGGTAAGGCATTGGGTGGACCGCCGTCTGATGCAGCCGTATTATTTGCTGGTAAAAAAGATACCGCCAATTGGATTAATAAAGACGGTAAACGCTTTGGCTGGATGGCCGATGACAACAGCATAACAGTAGTTGCCAATGCCGGCGAAATAAAGACCAAACAATTATTCGGCGACTGTCAATTACATGTAGAATGGCGAACACCTGCCGAAGTAAAAGGCGAAGGGCAGGGCCGTGGCAACAGTGGTATATTTTTAATGGGCAGGTACGAGTTACAGGTATTGGATAATTACAATAATGTAACCTATAGCAACGGACAGGCAGCCAGTATTTACAAACAGCGTATGCCTTTGGTAAATGTCTGCCGTCCGCCGGGTGAATGGCAGAGCTACGATGTTATTTTTACGGCTCCGGTATTTTACGAAAGTGGGATGCTAAAATCGGCTGCAAGAATTACCGTTTTGCATAATGGAGTGCTGGTGCAAAACAATGTAGAAATGTGGGGCCCAACGGCATACATTGGCATAGCCAAATATGAAAAACATGATGCTAAAGGGCCACTGATTTTACAAGACCATGGCAACCCTGTTAGTTATAGAAATATTTGGGTAAGAGCCTTGTAATGCTTGTTGCTTGCAGATTCATGCCAGGTGTAATTTGTTTAATAGCGTAAACCTTTGTTTAGGTTGTGAGTAGAATTAATGAGGATTAATAATAATAACACACTTTAAAAAAATATTTTTATGAAAGCCAATATTATCATATTTAGAGTAGCATATGTAGCGCTTATTTTATTTACAGAAATAGAATCAAATGCCCAAATCGGTCGTCGTTTTCCATCCGAAAGAAAAGTGGTGAAAGATCCTGTAACCGGCACTATGCTTACTTTCCTTACAAGTACCCAAAATGGTGATGGTAAAATTTACCAAACACACAATCAGTGGACAAGCGATGGCGAATGGCTCATCTTTCGCAGCAATCGTGTAAAGGGAGAAGCCATGGCTGTACATGAAAAAACCGGCGACATTGTACAGGTAACCGAAGGTGGTTACACGGGTATGCTTAACGTAGCCCGTAAAAGCATGAAGCTCTATTTTTTGCGAAACGAAAAAACGGATACCACTCCAACTACACCCGGTGATACGGCCCGCCGTAGGGTGCAAAGGCCTGTTCAAATTATAGAAGTAAATCTGGCCAAATTATTTGCCGATAGTAAAGCAGGAACTTTAAAAAGGGCAGATGCTTATCAGCGTATTTGCGGCACTACACCCAAAGAATTAGGCGCTGGTGGCGATATGGCCTTAGACGGCGACGAAGAGTGGGCCTACTTTAGAGTGGGTTTACAGGAAGCCGCCAAACACCTGCCGGCAGATGTAAAGTTAGAAAAGAATTACGGTCCACGGAATATGGGAGCAGGGCCTTCCGGCATTGCAGGTATGAATGTGAATACCGGACAAATAAAATATGTAATATCTGTTCCTTTTCAAATAGGCCATATACAAACCAATCCATGGGTGGGCGGCGAAATTGTTTTTTGTTGGGAAACTGGTGGTAAATCACCACAGCGTACATGGACGGTTATGAGCGATGGAACGGGGCTTCGTCCCCTATATCCCGAAGCAGAATACGAGTGGGTAACACACGAAGCGGTGATAGGAAAAGATGAGGTAGCCATTGCAATTATGGGCCATCGTAAAATACCCAATACAGAAAAAACTGTAGAAGCAGGCACACCAGTAAGTGGCGCCAATCCGGGTCAGGAAGCAGCATGGGGCCCATCGGGTACAAGGGAAAAACCAACGGGACTTGCCATTGTAAATCTTCGTACAAGAGAAATGGAGATAGCTGGCCAAACGCCTTCTGGTAGTGGATTGTGGCATGTAAGCGGTTCTTCTGATGGCCGTTGGGCAGTAGGCGATGACTTTACAAGAAATATTTATCTGATTGATAGACATACCAAAGAAATGTTGTTGCTGTCCGCTGGCCATAAAGTAACAGCCTCCGATCATCCACACCCAACTATGAGTCCTGATGGTACTAAAATTCAGATACAATCAGCTATGCTTTCAGCCGATAATAAATCGATGAACATTTGCATTGTTCCTGTGCCGGAAGAGTGGTTAAAAAGAACGTACAAATAATTTTTATGAAGCATTTTTTTATAAAAGCACCGTTGTTGAAATGTGTTGCGATGCTGTTTGCTTTTGTTACAGTAACTGCACAGCCTTTCACTATTAAGAATGATGTTTTTTGGAATACAAAAGATGGCCAACCCATCTATAGTCAGGGTGGCGGTATATTCAGATTTGCCGATCTGGTTACGCATGAAGAAAAATATTATTGGTATGGTGTAAAATATGAGGAGGCAGCGATCTATCGTAATAGTCCTTCGGTAACATTGCCTAATGCCACATTTAAATCAGTTACTTGTTACAGCTCTACAGATTTAGTTAACTGGACTTTTGAGAATGATGTGTTCAACGAAGAGGATGCTTTTAAAGACGGAAAGAAAACTTGGGTAGGAAGGTTAGGAGTAGCTTTTATAAAAGAATTAAATAAATATGCCATGTTTGTTCAGCATGGTAATCAGTTGCTCATAACACTGGCAGATAGCCCTTCGGGTAAGTTTGCGTGGCATCAGAAAATAAGTATGAAGAATATGATTGGCACTACCAATACCGGCGACCAAACAGTATTTACCGATAATGAAACCGGTAAGTCGTACCTCATTTATTCTTATGGACAAGGCCGCAATAAGATTTATGTTTCTGAAATTGGAATTAAAGAGGGCATGGTAAACCTGCTGGATTGTACCAAGGTATTTCAAGGCGAAAGCCGGGAAGGCAATTGTATGTTCAAATACAATGGCAAGTATTATATGGCTGCTTCAAACATCTATGGCTGGGATGCATCGTATGCATATTATCTGGTAGCTGATAGTATCCGTGGCCCTTATCTGCCAACAAACGCAATGTTAGTTATGGACGGCTCTGCCGAAGATTATGCACATGTAACACAAACAGGTTTTTTTATTAATGTAAAAGGGAGCAAGCAAGAAACAGTTGTTTACTGTGGCGACCGCTGGGCCAATTTTGCCGGGAACGGATTGGGATACAATCAATGGTTTCCATTGTCGTTTGATGGAAAAACACCATACTTTAATTCGCTCAACTCCTGGAACATAGATGCCATAACCGGTGAATGGAAAGTGGCAATGGATAATGACTATGTAAAGAACGGAAGCTTTGAAGCAGACAGGAGACATATTCCAAGCCCTGTTAAACCAGTACAGGAATATTTAATGGGATGGACTACTACCATTATTGAAGGCAATAGGAATTCGCAAGATAGCACAACATCACCTGTGCTCAATTATTTTAATACGGAAGCCGACCGCAAAGTGGTGATTGGCGAAAAGAGTTTGTGCATTAGCGATAAGGTCAGCTTCAAACGAAATGTCTCACAAATAATTTTATCATCACCCTATGTAATGCTTGAAGATGGGCATTATACACTCACCGCTAAAGTGAGGAACAGTAAAGGTTTTGACGTACTTAAAATGTATGCAGAAACGAATGGTAAGAAAGCTGTGTATTCTTTTAAAAAACAAAACCAATTATGGAAAACAATCAGCATTGAGAGAATCGCCGTTAAGAGCGGAAAGGTAGAGATTGGTTTTTATGCCGAAGGTGCAGCCAATGCTTTTTGTTATGTGGATGATGTGACGCTAGTGAAAACAAAGTGATAAAAGGTATCTGTGCATTGAAATCTTCCTTTTTTCACGTATTAGAATTGGAAAATCTGGCATGGTTCTATGGTTTTAGAATTTAGCAACTAATAATAGTAGAACTTATAAGGCAGCACAACTACAAACTATAGTTAGGCCTCAAAAATTACCCTCCATTGATTGCAAGGCTGACATTACAATATTATTGCCTAGGCAAAGTGTTTTTTTGTTAAAGATGGATTGGAAGTAAATGGTTCATTTTTATCGTTTTTCTTTATCAAAGGATAGCAACCATTTATCAAAATAAAAATCCGTGGTTATTCCTTTCCACTCGTTTCATCCGTGTTCCCATTAAATCTAATATCAAGAATTTTCCGCAGGATAGGACGGGACGGTGGGGCTGCCATTCGTCGGTAAATTTGAAATGTAATTCACTAACGATAAATGCTGCTATATGAAAATGATTGCAAAACCTTTGCCGGGCTGGTTCTATACCGGACCATGGTTACAATGTTTAATGGTAACCACATTATTTGTAACGGCATTACAAAGCAGCGTAACAGCCCAGCCCTTACTGGAAACCGGCGGCCAAAAAATGCCGGATGAATGGATTGATAAAGACACCCATCATAAAGTGGTAAAATTATCTGCGGGGTTGCAAGGCAACAGCCTCAGTTTTTATTTTCACAACAGCCCTTTTATTGGTAATGAAATGATTTTTTACAATAACAGCAAGCAACAAGCTGCTGATGTAACCGATATGAAACGGACGGCCACACCAGCCACCAATATTAATAACACACAATTGTGGAGCGTTAACCTCAAAACAAAAAAACAACGACAGCTTACTTTCCATTCAGCACCCATGAGTGGCGAAGTGATTTGCGAAAAAACAAAAACTGTTTTCTTTCAGGTAAAAGACAGTGTGTATGCATTAGACTTTAAGAAGAAAAAGGAACGGTTGGTATTTGTGTATCCGGCAGATTTTAAGGCCAGTATATCTACTGTAAATGCCGACGGTACGCTACTTGCAGGTTCAAGGGCTACTGATGCAGAAAAGGAAATTTTAAAAAATAACCCCAACAAAAGCAGTTTTTTTAATCTCATTTACGATGCTCATTTACCCAAAACAATTTTTACGATTAATGTAAAAACCGGCGAACTCATTAAAGTTTTTACAGATAGTGCATGGTTAAATCATTTGCAGTTTTCTACTACCGATCCTGCATTGTTATCGTTTTGCCACGAAGGCCCATGGCATAAGGTAAACCGGGTTTGGCATATCAATCTCAACACAAAAAAAATTACACAAGTACACCACCGAACCATGGATATGGAAATATGGGGCCATGAATGGTTTGGCAAATCGGGAAAAACCATGTGGTTCGATTTACAACAACCAAGAGGACAGACCTTTTTTGTGAGTGGGTATGATGTAGCTACCGGTAAAGAAATAAAATACAGCCTGCCACGAAACGACTGGAGTGTACATTACAATTCTAATGCATCTGAAACGCTGTTTGCAGGTGATGGTGGAGACCCGGGTGCCGTTGCAAAAGCACCCAATGGCCAATGGATCAATTTATTTACACCAAACGGCGATCATTTTGATACTGAAAAACTGGTGAACATGAAACACCACCAATATAAATTGGAACCGAATGTGCACTTTAGCCCCGATGGCAAATGTATTATTTTCAGGGCCAATTTTGAAGGCGAATCAAATGTGTATGCGGTGGAGATTGGTAAGAGTTAATCGTATTTTATTGGTTGAATAATCAAGTAAAGAAAATTTTTAATGAAAAGAATTATTGTTTTTGCTTCCCTGTTCATGAATGTAAGTTCAGGAATGGCTCAGGTAAAATGGCCTGCAATAACCCAACAAACAAAACCATGGACAAGATGGTGGTGGGAAGGCAGTGCTGTAGATAAGCCCAACCTTACATGGACCATGCAGCAATACCAGCAAGCAGGTTTAGGCGGCTTAGAGATAACGCCCATTTACGGAGTAAAAGGCACAGAAGAAAAGTTCATTGATTTCTTATCGCCTAAGTGGATGGACATGTTGCAGCATACTTTAGCTGAAGGAAAACGCCTGAATCTCGGTATAGATATGGCAACAGGAACCGGCTGGCCTTTTGGCGGACCGTGGGTAGAAGATAAGGACGCAGCTAAATATGTAGCATATAAAATGTACACAATGAATGGCGGCGAAATGCTGAAAGATTCTATTCAGTACAGGCAGGAAAGTTTTGTAAGAACAGCTAATGGCAAGTCGCTAAAAGTGGAGCAGGTGATAAACCCAATTACAGTTAATAATGATTTACAGGCAATGGCAATAGATCAGGTACGGTTCGATGTGATGTTGCCATTGCAATTACTTATGGCTTATGATGAAACCGGTAATGCTCTTGATGTTACAAAGAATGTAGTTAATGGAAAACTAAGCTGGACGGCTCCTGCCGGTAAGTGGAAACTGATTGCATTATTCGAAGGACTACATGGTAAAATGGTAGAAAGAGCTGCACCTGGTGGCGAAGGAATGGCCATTGACCATTTTAATGCCAAGGCATTACATAATTATTTATCTAAATTTGATAAGGCTTTTGCAGGCAAAAATATTGCATCACTTCGCAGCTTTTTTAACGACAGCTACGAAGTAGATGATGCAAGAGGACAAAGCAACTGGACCCCTGACTTTTTTAGTGAGTTTAGTAAAAAAAGAGGTTACGATCTGAAGAGTGAATTGCCGGCTTTATTTGCAAATGATAATAGTGACCGCCACAAAAGAGTACTGTACGATTACCGGGAAACCATCTCTGATTTGTTATTGGAAAAATTTACGAGGCCCTGGCATGAATGGGCAAAGGCAAAAGGAAAATTGATTCGCAACCAAAGCCACGGATCACCGGCAAATATTTTGGATTTGTATTCTACGATAGATATTCCTGAAACAGAAGGAACGAATCTTACAAGGTTTAAATTCGCAACATCCTCTGCACACGTAATGAATAAGCCATTGGCTTCTTCTGAATCCGCCACCTGGCTCAACGATCATTTTCTTTCCTCTTTGGGAGACGTGAAATTGATACTTGATAAATATTTTATCGGTGGCGTAAACCATATTTTTTATCACGGTACCAACTACTCTCCGCAAAAAGAGACCTTCCCGGGTTGGTTGTTTTATGCAGCCGTACATTTTACTCCGCAAAATCCTTTCTGGAAAGATTTTGGCACCTTAAATGCTTATGCTGCAAGATGCCAGAGTTTTTTACAGGCAGGCAAACCAAGCAATGATGTGTTGTTGTATTTCCCATTTGCAGACAGAAACAATCAGCCGGCAAGAGGCGGTATGCTGCATCACTACGATGGTATGGAAGGTTTTGAAAAAACAACTTTTGATGAATCGGCAGAAGAGATGTTGCGTATTGGTTATAGTTGGGATTTGATAAGTGATAAACAAATTCAGTTGTTGCAATTTGTAAAAGCCGGGCCGGATGATCCGTTCGGACGGGGAAAAATAAAAGCACCCGGTGGCGATTACCAAACCATAATTTTAAGTGGGGTAAAATATTTGCCATTGCCTACACTAGAGAAATTAATGGCACTTGTAAATCAGGGAGCATCTGTAATTTTTCAGGATGGGGTTCCTAAAATGGTTCCCGGATTGAGTGATATAGAAAACAAGCAAAAGCAATTTGATGCATTGCTGGCACAATTGGATTTTAAAAAGACTAGTGCAGATGGTATTAAAAATGCAGCAAGCGGAAATGGATTTTTCTGGGAAGGGAAAGAAATAAGATACCTGCTGGCAAATGCTGGTGTAAGAAATGAAGAATATTTAAGTTATAAAAAATTACAATTCATCCGCAGGAAAATTAATGGTGGCGAATACTACTTCATTACAAATGACGGAAAAGAAATGTTTAATGATTGGGTGTTGTTAAATACGCCACTGCAACATGCTGTTTTATTCGACCCTATGCAGCAGCGGAGTGGTGTTGCAAAAACAAGACAAGGCGATAATAATACCTTAGACATATTTCTTAAACTGGCTCCCGGTGAATCATGTATTGTACAGACCGGTAAATCTAAATTTGCAGGCACCCAATTTCCTAATACAGCGGTAAGCGGAGAAGCATTTGCTATAGATGGTAACTGGAATTTGAAATTTATATCTGGTGGCCCAACATTGCCCAAAGCCAGTACTGTAAACGAATTGCAATCATGGACGGATTTAGATGCTGAGGGATCAAAAGAGTTTTCAGGGACAGCTGAGTACAGCATTAGTTTTAAAAAGCCGTCAGCTAAAGCAACTGCCTGGTTGTTGGATTTAGGAGACGTAAAAGAATCGGCCACAATTATTTTAAACGGAAAGAAAATAGCTACACTCATAGGGCCTTCTTACGCTGTAACCATTCCTGCGGCACAATTAAAACCCGTTAACCAATTACGGGTAATAGTTACAAATGGCATGGCTAACCGTATTATTGATTTGGATAAGAAAGGTGTACAATGGAAGAAATTTTATAATATCAATATGTCGGCAAGATTGGCGGAGAACAGGGGAGCAGATGGTCTATTTACTACACTTAAATGGTCACCAAAACCTTCGGGTTTAGTGGGTCCGGTAACGATTACACCTTTAAAGTTGATAAAATAGATTAAGTAAGATAATGAGGAATATTTTTTTACTTTTTATTTTTTACTTTTTACTTGCTTCAGGAAATGCACAAAAAATAGCACCCAAACCCGTATTCGATGATCCTGTTTATCATGGAGCTGCAGACCCGGTAATTATTTATAACCAGCAAAAAAAGAAATGGTGGATGTTCTACACCAACCGAAGGGCATCTATACAAGATTCAACTGTGCAATGGGTACATGGTACAAGAATAGGCATAGCCGAAAGTAAAAATGGTAGAAAATGGAAATACGTTGATACTTGCAATATTAACTACAGGCCTGATGAAGGTTATACCCATTGGGCTCCTGATGTAATTGAACATAACGGCACATTTCACATGTATCTAACTTATGTGCCCGGAACTTTTAAAGATTGGAATCATCCAAGAGTAATTGCACACCTTATTAGTACTGATTTAAAGATCTGGAATTATCAATCAACATTGAAGTTGGTAAACGATAAAGTGATTGATGCTTCTGTGTTTAAAGTAAATGAAAATCTGTGGCGGATGTGGTATAACAATGAAAAGGATGGCAAGAGTATTTACTATGCAGATAGTAAAGATTTATATAATTGGACTGACAAAGGAAAGGCCATAGCCGCAAGGGGAGAAGGACCAAAGACATTTTATTGGCAAGGAAAATACTTTATGATTTTCGATGCATGGAAGGGTATGGAAATTTATTCTTCCGACGATCTATTATTATGGAAAAAGCAAGCCAATAGAATTTTGGAAAATTCGGGCAAAGGAAAGGATGATCAGGCCATTGGTGGGCATTGCGATGTTGTAGTAAATAACGGCCGGGCCTTCATTTATTGTTTTACTCCGTCCGAGATGAGTAAAATAAT
>JAYUTQ010000742.1:0-2270 GCA_043755055.1 Chitinophagaceae bacterium
AAAACTAATAGATGAAGAACCTGGTTTTCCGAAAGATGGCCGGTATTTACCATATGGTTTAAGTAACGACAACCAAATGATGCTTATAGATGGAATTAATATTTTAAAAGAAGCTTCATTTGGTTGTCGTTACTTAAACCATATGGTAAATACCGGCCATCTTTCGGAAAACCAGGTTCTTCATCTATTAGTTTTTGAGCGTACTGTTTAGGCATTATCTGCTTAATGGAACCTGAATAAGGGAGCATAGTTTTACTATCAATCGCAAGCATCTGTACAGATACTATTTTGCCGCCAAATAAACCTTGCTCTTTCATTTGGCAAGCAAGTGGCTTAGAGCCTTCGTAATTTGCCTGTAGGCAATGATAAAATCCCAGAAAACCATACATTTTTTTAGAGGCTAATTTAAAAATAGCTAGCTGGCTCTTCAGGTTTCTAAACATGGCACTATCCCGTTTTATGGTTGGGCTTAGGTGGGTAAAACTTGTTATCAGGTGCTTAAACTCTAAAAAGTTTGTAGTTAGTTTTTTGCTAAAAAAAACCTGATTAGCAATGATTTCGGGTAGAAATTGTTTTGAAAACTGAGCTATCACTTTTCTATTTTCGTAAGTGGCTGTGTCAAGGATGTTTCTAAAAGAGTCAATCTGCGGCTGCCATTTTTCAAAAGATGTAAATTTTATAATGGCATTCATTTGCTCTTTTAATTGTGAATAATCCTGCGGTACATCCACACCTAGAATGGTGAATTTTTCTGTAGCTGGCAATTGCAAATAAAACGTACGCATTCGCTCATATTTTTGATAATATTCTTTGTTAGCCCATTGTGCATTTTCTTTTACCCAACTGGCAAATACCTTGTTAAGCCAGTTGCTATTACCATCTTTCATGTATTGGTTAAGCATCCATGCTTTGGTGGCATCCACTTCGGCTACATAAAAGCGTACTCCGGCCTTTTTATATAGTAATTTAAACAAACCAAGATCCACAGATTGTGGTAAAGAAGAACCATGGTTTTCACCAAAAAGAAATAAGCGGTTATCGAAAAAAGCTTTGTCAAACAATGCATTATCAATAGCAGTTGCGGTTACAACTGCTTTATTCTTATTAATAAATTCTTTTTCGCTGTTGGTTTGTACCTTTAAGATAAAAGCAGAAAAAAGTGTGGCGAATCCTAAAACCAAATTTTTAATCATGTATTTTTTTTTAAATGTACCTATTAAGCGTTACTGCTATTGTGTTGCCAATCATTTTTATATCACAATAGGATAAGCTGCCGTATATATTGTAATGCTATGCCAGACATCAAACGCTACTCAGACAAAAATGTTTCATTAATTATTATGCTGTAAAATCCTTATTGTTACATGCAACTGCCCTTAATGTCGCATGGTATGTTCGGCCCCATGTACCAATAAACCTATAACAGTAGATGGCAGTTGCCTGCGGCCAACACCACAAAAATCAGTTAACGTGTTTTCGGTAGTTTCCGCCAGTTGCTTCAGTGCAATATCTACCTGTTTGCTAAACCGTTCTGATAATTTATTTACGGTCAAATTTAAATTTGGGCTAATGTCTTCCGTAAGCAAATCCTGCATTTGTTGTTCGGTTAAGGCTTCGCCCCGGGCATAGGTAAATACCCTGTTGAGCACACCGCTAAGGTGCTGTAAATGAAAGCCCGGCGAAGCCACACCTGCAGGCCTTTGCCAAAGTAGCGAATCCGGAAAATCCACCAGTAATATTTCCAGCTCTTCCCTTGCCTGTAACAATGCATGGGCCACAGGCTGCAGCAGTGGCGGTATGTTGGGTAATGGCCCACGTAGCCATACTTCGGGATTAAATGTTTGTGGTGTCATTTTTGTATTTATTACGAAGCAAATTACAATGCTATCTCGTATTTATTTTTTGTTAGCCGCAATTGTTTCCCAACCATTTAACAAACATTCCATTGTTCGAAACTTATGCCACCTATTTTTGCCAAAATTCTAAAAAATATGAAGCTTTTTAAACGCATTATTCTATTGCCTTTAATGTTGGCGGTGGTGTTTACAACCCAGGCCCAACTTAATCTTAACGAGACCATGCCGGTAGATGCCAAAGTGAAAATTGGCAAATTGCCCAACGGACTTACCTATTATATCAGGCAAAATAAAAAGCCGGAAAAAAAAGCGCAATTGCGATTGGTGGTAAATGTAGGTTCTGTTTTAGAAGATGCCGACCAGCAAGGCCTTGCGCATTTTATGGAGCATATGAATTTTAATGGATCAAAAAAT
>JAYUTQ010000743.1:0-2268 GCA_043755055.1 Chitinophagaceae bacterium
CATGAGTGAGACAGAAAAATTTCAGCATCGTATATCCATAACAAAGGTTGAATTGGCCGAATTGAAAAATATCCTCCGATTTCATGAGCATCGCTATTACGTACAAAACGAGCCGCTGATAACCGACTTTGAATACGACCGGCTGTATAAATTGTTAGAAAGGGCAGAACAGGAAAATCCCGATTGGATTACACCCGACAGCCCAACCCAACGGGTAGGCAGCAGCCTTAATGATGGCTTTACAACAGTGCAGCACCTGGTACCCATGTTAAGCCTCGACAACAGTTACAATGCCGAAGACCTGCAGGATTTTGACCGCAAGGCAAGAGAAGCAAGCGGCCTGGCCGAAATAGAATATTGTGTGGAGCCAAAATTTGATGGCGCCAGCATTAGTTTAATTTACGAAAACGATTTGCTTACCCGTGCCACTACCCGTGGCAATGGTGTAGAAGGTGATGATATTACCACCAATATTAAACAGATACGATCCATACCATTGTCAGCATCTTTTAGTAATTATGGCATACAGCAAATTGAAATTAGGGGCGAAGTAATTATGACCAAAAGTTCTTTTGATGCATACAACGAAAAGCTGGTGCAGCAAGGCTTACAGCCTGTAGCTAACCCACGGAACACAGCCGCAGGAAGCTTGAGAATAAAAGACCCTAAAGAAGTAGGCCGCCGTAATCTGGATGCATTTTTATACCATGTAAGTTATGTGTCAACCGTTGACCGTCAACCGTCGACAGGAGGGCAAATTTCTGCGGAGGAAGACGGTCAACGGTTAACGGCCGACGGTCTGCCAGATTCTCACGGTTCTCAACTACAAATGCTTTGGGATCTTGGTTTTCGTTCACCCGAAAAAGAAAAAAAAGTAGTGAATGGCATACAGGGTGTAATAGATTACGTACAGCAATTTGAAGCCGGCCGTGATGCCCTGCCTTACGAAATAGATGGCATGGTAATTAAAGTTAATAACATTGCCTTACAGGAAAAGCTGGGTCAAACAAGTCATCATCCACGCTGGGCTATAGCCTTTAAATTTAAAGCCCGACAGGCGGTTACTACATTAACAGGTATAGAATTTCAGGTGGGGCGTACGGGTGCAGTTACGCCGGTGGCCAAACTGGAACCCGTGCATTTAGCCGGCGTTACTGTAAGCAGTATATCTATCCATAACGAAGAATATATAAAAGAAAAAGACCTTAAAATAGGCGACCGGGTTTTAATAGAAAGAGCCGGTGATGTAATACCACAGATTGTACAATCAATGCCTGAATTAAGAACCGGTAATGAGCAGCAAATAATCTTTCCTGTAAACTGCCCGGTGTGTAGCAGCCAATTGTACAAAGAAGAAGGCGAAGCCGTATGGCGTTGTATCAACATAGAATGTGAGGCACAGGTAGTGGAAAAAATAATCCACTTTGTAAGCAAGGATGCCATGGATATAAAAAGCTTTGGCGAAGCCAATGTGCGGAAATTTTACGACTTGGGTTTACTTAAAGATATCCCAGGCATTTACACATTAGATTTTGAAGCGATAGGTAGAATGGAAGGTTTTGGCAAAAAATCAATCGACAATTTGCAGGCAGCTATAGAAGCAAGTAAGCAACAGCCATTGCACCGGCTTACATATGGCCTGGGCATTAGGTTTGTAGGCGAAAGCACTGCTAAAACCCTTGCCAATGCTACAACCCATCTGTTAGATTACAAAGAAAAAACAGAAGAAGAATTGCAGCAATTAGAAGATGTAGGTGTAAAAGTGGCCAAAAGCATTCGCCATTTTTTTAGCAATGAAAAAAATCTGGAGATGATCCATCAGCTTGAAACCCTTGGGCTGAAGCTTACAAATGATAAAAAAACAGCAGTTGTACAAGGCGGCCTTAGCGGACAAACATTTTTATTTACCGGCACCCTGCCTACTTTAAAAAGAACAGATGCAGAAGCCATGGCAGAAGGCCGTGGAGGCAAATTACTAAGCGGTGTAAGCAGTAAACTGAATTACCTTGTAGTAGGCGAAGATGCTGGCAGCAAACTGGAAAAAGCTAAAAAAATTAATACGATCAGGATAATTAGTGAAGCCGAATTTTTAAAACTACTGGAAGATACCGAAGACTAATATTTATAGAATTAGGTATTTTGTACGCAACGCATCTAGTAGGGTGGCCTCGAAAGAAAAGCGTAAAGAAAATTATGCTAGAAGCCGTTAAGAAGCCGGCGCTGTTTGAGCCGGCAGAGTCTATGAATAGGATGACTTTTACGGCGAGT
>JAYUTQ010000744.1:0-2265 GCA_043755055.1 Chitinophagaceae bacterium
AGGCTGGTGAAGATAAATTAGATGAACCCTGAACTTTAGATAACCTAACGGGCTCTGCATTGGCAGGGCCCGTTTTTATTTTATTGTAAAAATGGTATCAAATCCATTTGTGAAAGCCAACGCTGTTAAGTACCTGAAAACACTTTAAATTTTAGAAAGATTCATCTTTGTGTAACTGCTTATACCAATTGTATCTACGATTTAGTTCAAACCACGAAGTGGTTCAATAATAAAAGTCCCGACTTATCGCATTGGCGTCAAGCTAACTATGAAAATGGAGAGTGTGTCGGCGGGGTTTTCACACTAAACGACCCTTAATTATCAGCGTGTAACTGCGAAACCCCGACGTGGACGGTATCTATAATTGTCAGCCTGCCCCACTAAGATTTAGTGTAGGCTTAGCAATTAACATATGGGGCAGTCAAAATTTACGGAGTTCGTTACACGTCGGGGTTTCACTGTAAGTTGTTGAAATTTAAAGTGGCCGCTTGTGAAAACCCCGCCGGCACCGTTCTGATTTTTTAGGGAATAAATTGGCTACAATCCTTTACTGTAATGCATATTGGCTAATTTGGTAAAAATTAGCTTGACGCCAATGCGACTTATCGGGATGAAACCCGTGGCTAAAGTGAGTTCGCCAAACCAACCCCAAAGGGCAATGTCATTAAGCAATTTGATTTTTTAAGAGCCCCTTCGGGGCGATATTTTAGTATTAATAGAGTAAATTATTAACCTAAGCCCCTTCGGGGCGACACATTTTTATTGAAAACCTGGATAAAATGTCGCCACGATGTGGCTTTAACATACTTGTGCCCTTGTCTCTACCAAAGTATCGCCTCGCTGAGGCTTAACTTAACCCCTTTGGGTTAAGGCTAATAATTATAAATTAAAACCACGGGTTTCACCCTTGGCTACTTTTGTTAAACCCTTTTCAGGGTTAAAAGATTGTACTATTTAAAATGTCCATTTGGTATTAAATACCAAAGCAATTGACAGAAGTTATGCTGCTATTTTTATTGCGATTTTAGTAAGAGGATTGGTAATAACGGTTTTGCAATTTTGTATGGAAAAATTTTGTTATTTAATGTTGGGTTACGACGCTATAAAAAAATGAACGTGACAGCTTTTTAAGTCGCATGTGGTAAACGCATTTCATCCTGCATGGGCCTGCACTTGGCCATATTGGTTGGCTTTAGATGTATTTTGAAAAATCCATCAGCGGCTCAATAATTACATAAAAAATGCCTCCCGTTACGGAGGCGTTTTTTATGTTTAAATATGTTTATTTAAAACAATGGTTGATGCCTGGGGCTATTTATTAGTTACCGCCCGGGCCCCCGCTGCCTCCACTGCCCTTAATACGTTTGCTTTCACTTTCCAGTCCGGTTTCACGTTGTCTGGCATTTTTAACCGTACTCTTACCAAAGCGGTAGCTAAAGTTAATACGGAGTTGATTACTTTCCCAGCCACCATTACCATCGAACCTGGTGCCGGCAAATTGGCTAAGGGCTCTCCAACGCATGGTTCTGGCCACGTCTGTCCAGCCTAGCTTAATGGTGCCTTTATCTTGCAATACTAATTTTTGTACACCTATATCAAAACCGCCCATAGGCTTGGTTTTAAATGTACCACCCCAAATGCCGGGTCCGCTAAACCAGCCACTTAATTCGGCACTTAAGCCCTTGGCAATGGTAAATGTATTTTGGCCATATAGGTTATAATTCAGCACATTCAGGTCTATCGTTTTACCATCATCAAACCTTGCTTTGTACATACTGTAATTCACATTTACATTCAAATAAGCATTCCACCATTTGGCTACCGTCACCGGCGAACCAATGTTAAGGCTAATAATATCCTGGTTAGCAAGATTGCGGTTTATAATGTACGATCTTGTTTTATCTGCTGTATCTGTAAGTTGTGTTATCAGATCTTTTACATGGCTGTAACCTATAGTGGTGGTAAGCCTGTACTTATACACGTGGCTAAATTCAATGCTATTTGCATATTGAGGCTTTAAAAATGCATTGCCTTTTTCGTATGTCAGTTCATCTATTTTATTTTCAAAAGGATTTAAATCCTGATACGACGGACGCTGAATACGACGGCTGTAAGTGGCATTAAAAGAGTGATTTTGGCTGGCTGCAAAAGAAACGGCTGCACTAGGGAAAAAGTCGGTGTAGTTACGTTTTACATTATCCTCCGGCCTGGCAATTTGAAAACTGGTAAGATTACCTTCGCTTTGTGTATTCTCCATACGAAGAC
>JAYUTQ010000745.1:0-11798 GCA_043755055.1 Chitinophagaceae bacterium
AATTAAAAAACAGATAGCTAAATTTGAAATAACAAAAGAAGACTTAGGAATTGCAGTAGCCTAATTTATACCAACTTGCGATTACGTTAGTCATAAACCCGACGGCGGCGAGTCATCGAAGCGGCGAATGAAGCGATGATACCCACGACGGCAAAACAAACAAGCTAAACCCTTCGCTCCATCTTCATTACAAAGATTTCATCACTACTACGGTTTAGTCCGCAACTCTTTACGCTTCTCCCGCCTTGGGCAGGATTGAATTACCATTTTACAGGTAAGGCACTATCGGCACATCGTAAAGCAGTAGTCCCAAGTTCCATACAAAAGCCTGTGTAAAAGTCTTGCCATCTTTATGCCGGTTGTTCTATAACCAATAAACAGATAATCGCTATAGTTATCGTATCGGTCGTAGGAAACCTATACTTTTAACAACAAGGAGCCGTTTCGACATTTCATCAATGGTTCATTTGCATTCAACTCTTTTACACTCACCTGAACTTTTACAAGCCCTTTTAACTTATCGCTCACTACCATGCCTTTTGAACAAAGCAGCATAAGCCGGTTTGCAAACTCTGTCTGTACAGCGTATGCGGAGGACCTGCCTCCATCTTTTGTATAGCATTGAATTTAAGTTTACACTTGCGTGTAAACGGTATTCATTCATGGCGCACCCCACGGCGGCGAAAGCTACACTTTTGATGTAACGGCTTAGTATTTTTATTTGCTCATTAAAATTTCGGCTTCCCGTTTACCTGCTTCACATTGATACTCAATTAAAATATTTTGTACTCGGTTTCTTATTCTTTTCTTTTCTTCTTCTTTCAACATAGGCGATAAGCCGTCTAAAATTTGATTAGCAAGTGAAGGATTAAAAACATAACGTACACTATAATGCTCCTTTGATATTGCAATTATTTCTTTAGGATTACTTTCAAAATAAAGTAAATCAGTTTCAAAAGCCATCCCCTTAAAATCATTTACTTGGGATTTATAAATACTATCTTCAATATCGTTAATTGAATATTTTTGATAGATTACTGACCAAGCATTTTTATCTAAACAATTAGTATTCAAATTCCCTATTTCTGATGTTTTTGAATTTACCCCATAATAACATCCTACAAAAAATAAGGACATTAATATTACTATAAATGATTTCATACTATTGTTTTAATTCATCTTGAGTTTTTGGTGCCCAGTATTTTTTATCCCTTTCTCCAACTTCCTTCCACATATTTTCATTTTTGAGCCAAGTTCCTTCACTATTTTGGTGCATATATTTACCTCTAAATAAGTTGTAATTGCTTCTTTGATTTGTTTCATTATCGTTAAAAGTACGTGAACCTTTTTTACTTTCACTTTTATAATTTTTTTCCATCCAGTCGGAAACAGCTTCTATTTTATTCCATTGTGTCAATTGAAAATATGCAGCTCCGTTTTTTGAAGCTACCATTTCATCATGTGTAATTTTTTGTCCATTATCTCCAAATGGGTCAACTGCTCCAACACCTAATTTATAAACTTTTAGATTTGTTGCAATAAATGCTTCATCAGCTTCAATTGAAGCCCAAGATTTGGTTGCATTTTTTGCATTTGCACCAACATCATCATAAGCTTTATCGTGTATTCGTCCAGCATTATCAACGGCATCAACGGCAGTTAACACATAATTGCTGACAACCCATAATCCTGGCAACTGTTTGGGACCATAATAAAAACCATGATTAAGAAGACCACTGCGTTTAAACATTGTAGTTGCAGAAGTTGAAACTACTTTTCCGTTCTGGTCATAGTATTGAGTTCTAAATGCAGCTCCTTTACCTAATTTTCCATAGGTATTATGTTGAAGTTTATTGTGCCATTCGACTTCAAGCACAGGCTTATTTGAACCATAGTAATATTTGTAAATTACAGTAGCATATTCTAAGCCTTCTAAATCTACACCATCAATTACTCTGTTTTCAGCATAGGCATAAGTACTATTCCAAGGATAAGATTGATATAGTGGGTCAACACTCAAAAACCTGCCTAATCTTGAGTCATATATTCTAAATTTAAAATCATAGTTGTTTCCTTCGCCTTTAACCTCATTATCTTTTTCACAACCTGAGAACCCATAACGATAGCTACTATTTGCCTGTGAGTACTTCCTACCAGGCATTTGCATTCCAAAGGGATAGTAATCATTAGCCGTAACCACATCGGCCATAAAGTAGCTGCCGGGAGGTATGCTAACTGGTGGTGTACACTCGGTGGCTTCTGCATCTATGTAAGCTTCAAAATTGTCGGCCGGCAGGCTTTCAAAATTGGGCCAAAAGTTAATTTCTTGCCGGGCCACGTAGGTTAGCTGTGTGGTGCTGCGGCTGTACAGGTTTAATATGCTGGGCACTGTGCCGCCGGTACACTCGCCGCCTTCGGGTAATTGCAGCAGCTTTTTATCGGTAATGGTTACCAGCACATTACCCAAATGGTTGCTTAGCTCAAAGAACTTATTTCCTCGTGTAAAGGTATTAATATCTGTGGATGGAACGGCAAGGTTTTCAGTATTTACATCAATATTTGTGTTTACAATGCCGAGGCGGCTGCTGCCGTAAAGGTGTACTTCGGTTTGTTTTAAAGCTATAGGATATATTGGCCCTCCATCGCCCGATAAGGTATACAGGCTCATTACGTTTCCACTTGCATCCCTTATATAGAATGTACTTGAGCCAGGTACGGGACTAAGCGCAGGAGGTAATATCCTTTTGCTTATCCTATTTCCGCTGGCATCGTATGTGTATTCAATAGTAGTTTGTTCCCCAAGCCCTTCTGGTCCTTTAGTTATACTTTTTATTTTGCCATATACTGTCCATACAATATTGGTAATCTGCTCACTTGCATCGCTTATTAAATTGCCAATTTCGTCGTAAGTGTAATTACCATTGTTTTGGCCTTGTTTTATGTCTTTGTAATTATCGTATTCATTTGTGGCTACATCTGCTGCATTATCTACCACTTTATCAAGCTGGTTGGTGCCGGGTTTATAACTGTATGCCATATTATCCATTGCACCGGGCCTTGCGGCATTGCTGTTGCGCAGGTAGTTTAATATGTTGCCGTTAGCATCATAACTCACCCGCTCTTTATAATCTCCTGTTACTGCAAGGGTAATGCTGTTGGTGCTGTTGTTAAAGCCTTTGTAGGCGTTCATACATACAATGCGGTTTAGCTGGTCGTATTTGTAGCCGTATAAAGCCCCACCACCTCCCGAAGGGGGGCTTTGGGTACCTGCTAAGGCGGGTATATTAACAAACATTGCGGCTATGTTGCCGTTGTATAATGAGTTGGCGGCATCTAAATTATCGGATGCCGGGCCGGGTAAGGGCCCACCTGTGGCTGGCAGTACGCTGGCAAAGGGGTTATAGCCGCCGCTGGCAAGGGATATGGGTTTATAATCTCCCCCAGTGGCGTTGTTAAAATAGTTTAGGCTAAAGCTGTAGGCATCTCTTGCTACCAAGTTGCGGCCGGGGGTGCCCAGGCCAAGGCCATCGGTGCCCATATCGTAACTGATGCCTCCTTGTATGGGCATTACAGCAGTGGCATTTACGCCTTTTAACCAGCCTTGCAGGGTATAAGCATAATCTAACCCCTGTACCTGCAGTTGCCCCAGTGTGGTACGTGCCAGCGGGCCGTGGCGGTAGTATTTGTATGTGGCATCTCTTTCCCAATACAGGCCATCACGGCTGGTATGCACCTGCGTTAGTTTGTTTTCGGCATCGTACTCATATTTATGGTAATACTGGTCTATAAATCCGGGTTGGTAGGCCACATTGTTTACTTTGCCGCTTATAAGGTCGTAATTATATTTTATTATTTTAAAACGGTTGCCCGTAAAGCTTCCCAACAACTGATTATAGTCTTGCAGTAGGTTATCTACATTACCATGTATATCGTAAGTGTAATAAGTGGCGCTGCTGTGTGTAAAGGTTTGTGCCTCTGGCGTGGAGCCTGGGTCGTACTCAAACACCTGGCTAAAGCTTACTCTGTTGCGCAGGTTTTGCTGCGCCAGCGGTGGGTAACCTACCGTTAAGTTGCTGGCTGCAACATCGTAAGTGGTACGGGTAATTTGTTCTCTGTTTTGGCTGCCATTAAATATCCAGTTAGTGAGGCTGGTTTTATTTTGGCTAATGGCCTGCGTCATTAATGCCGTGTTTGGCTTTTGCCCTACCTCGCTTATTCGGCCTAAATGGTCGTACAGGGTGTAGCTGTAATTATCTGGCGTGGCTGCTTTTTGTTTGGCATTTTGGCTTACCACCAGCCGGCCCAACTCATCGTACCAAAAGTGACTAAGGCCACCATCGGGGCTAATTTGCGCCACCACCTGGTTAAGGCTGTTGTAGCGGTATTGAGTAACTAAGGTGTGGGCGGGGGGAGCTACTATGCCATTATTTTCCCTTGCTGCTTTTATACTGGCTATGTAGGCCGGGCTAAAGTTGGGGTTTACACCCTGTGGCGGCACTGTTTTTACCAGGTTGCCGGCCTGGTCGTAATAATACAGGGTGTAGTGGTACTCTGCCTGCGTTGCAGTTACAGTAAAGGTTTCGTAATTGCGGGCCTCGAGGCAGCGGTTTAAATAGGTGTTATCAAAACTATTGAGCTGTTGTGTTTTGTAGGCATTGTACCTTTCTGTGGCTATCCGCAATGCCATATCATTTAAAAAATCGCAGGGCCCTTCGGCAATAACATCAGGCAGTTTTTGCGGCTCCCTCATGCCGCATAGTTTTATTAAACCAGGTACTGCACCGGCTGTGCATGGATTAAAGGAGATTGCCACATTTGGTTCGCCGCCGCCGCTACAATTTATATATAAGTCGGCAATTTGCTGGTAGGTGTAGGATGTGCCCATTTGGGTGTTAAAATAATTTGTAAAGGCTATGCTGCAAACTGGTTTGGCACAATCGTATGCCGGTTTTATAATGGCAAAATTTTGGCAGGCTCCGGTAAATTCTTCGTTCAAAATAAATTCGTTATTTATTGCGTTTTGTACAACCACTTTATCAAGTTGTACAAGCAGGCTGCCATATGTTTGTATTGATATGATGTTAATGGCTGTAATGCCTGTTAGTATAGTAGTTCTGTCTTGCACCAGCGTACCGTTAATATATATCCATACATGCCCGTCGGTTGGCCTTATTTTTACCTGTATATCCATATAGCTGCCAAATGTTAGCGCAAGGCCAGCACTTGAAACTGTTCCTGGGCCTCCGGGGCAAGCATCGCAATTGTCTTTTGTATATCCGGAGCCATTTAACAACCAAAAATAAAATACACTGGAACCTGCAGCAGTTTTGAGAGAAAGTGGCAAATACAAGCTGCCCGTTGCTGGAGAAATTGGTTTTATACGATAGTTAACTGTAAAATCGGTGTTTACGCATATAGCATGTGCATAATCCATAGTAAAATTTCCACTGGATACAGAAACTACGCCATTATTAAAAATGCTGGAATAAGATTGACTGTTACGGGAATATGCCCACGCAGAAATATCGCAGCCATCGGTATTTCTAACAATAGTATAGGCTGGCCTGGTAAAATAATTTGTTTTAAAATTATTTAAAATTGTATTTAGGTTTTCACATGCTATTGCAGCAGGGGTATTACATTCGTTTTCAAACTGGAGGTACTCAATCCATCTTTTATTAAAGCCTGTTTTGCTGTTCATGTATTCTGCAAATACTTCGTTTTGCTTTAGCTGGTCGTCGGTGGTTGGGTTTGCATATATAACGCTGCCAAACAAATTAAGTGGGTTAAAGCGTGTGATAAACTGCTGCTTTAAAGCATTGTACTGGCCACACTCAATGCAATTACTGTCTAAAACGGCGCATTGTGCTAAAAAGCCGGGCACTTCTAATGGCGGATTGTAGGTATTGCAATTGGTGATGCCACTGCAGCCTGCCAGCAAGCTATCTAACTTGCCGGTAGATATATTGATGTTGTAAAAATTTTGGATAAACAGGCTCATGTTTGCGGGGAGTGTTGCCGGAGAAACATCCCAGGCTTTGGCAAGCATTTTCTGTTTCATTTGCTCCAGGTTGTTGCAGAGGCAACTGTCTTGCTGGTCAACCACCAGCTCATCGTTTAAAGGTGGCTGGCTTGTGTAAGGGCGTGGGTAGTTTAATAAAAAGGGATGGCAGAGGGAGGAAATACTGATACCATACAGTGGTAATATTGCCTGCACTGCTTCATCAAAACTGCGGTATGGTGTTTCTGTAGTGTTAACCGGAGTGCTGGGTTTTACAGAGCCAGAGCCTAATGGATGATTTTCATCGCTGCCCTTAATGCAAATACTTTTTAAAGCCGGGGTTAATTGCGCAAAGAGTGCATTGCGTGCCGCTTCTGTCATATTCTCAATCTGATCGCATTTGCGCAATTCGTTTTTCCACAAATCAATATAACTGTCGCAGTTCTCTGCATATTGTAATTGTAATTCGGCTGCGGCGGCAGCATTTGGGTTGGTGCTGTTGGCTATATTATTTATTACGGTGTAAGGATTTGTAAATTCACTAAATTTAGCAAAACGCCGCTGATACTTGTTATTTGCTAATGCTGTGTAAACATCTGGAGGCACCAAATTTAAATTTTCCAAATGCTGATTGACCATATCGTTTTTAACCGTGAGGTAAAGTGCTTTTACCACTTGCCACATATAATCTTTATCGGCAGTGCAGCGGCCTGTAATTAAAACCGAGGCGGGGTTTGAAGGGGCATTGTTGAAACAGTTTGTCGTGTTATCGTTTAAGCAGCCAATGCCTGCAAAAGCCAGTTTCCAAAAACTTGCAGGGGTTGAGTTTGCGCCGAATGAATAGCTATTGTTAATGTAACCATTCATTACAGATTTAAAAGCGCTTCCTACGCCAGAAATACCGGCACCTGCAACCACAGAAAAGAATGGGTCTGCATTTTCTAGTCCTCCGAAAGTAGTATAACCCAATAGTTCTGCCTGTGCCCAGGTTTCTACATTTTGCAGGGCTGCATTAAACTGGTAGCTCAGCTTTAGGTTTGTTTTTGCATATTGCAGTTTTGGATACTCTGGGTGATAATACAATAATGCAGGTGCCCAATTATCAATAAAAGCTTCAGCAAAATCATCTTCATTTGCCAGTACTGCTGCTGGGTCTGCTGGCATATATGCACTTAAATCTTTTGCACCAGCTGCATTTTTATATTCAGATTTTACACCGTTTTCGTTTACGGGTGTTTTGTAATAAGGATTAGTAATAGCACTATTTACATGCGTAGCTACTAAATAGGGCAAATTGCTCATTATATTAAATGGCCTTGCCATACCGTTTTCGTAAAAAACATCCGGTTCTTCGCCAATTATATCATCCGTATCTCCATCTTCATTTGCATCTTCATCGGTACGTGCATATTGGCCCAAGCCGGGTGTTACATCCTGTAACATTTGCTCCTCTACTGTTTGCAATTCATCTTCTAAAGTGTTGCATAAAATACTACAATGCTCCAGTGCTTCATTATACGCAAGGGTAAGTTCTTCAATTTTTTTGGCGGGTAATACTGTTGTAGGGGGCAGGTTTAGTGCTGTTAAATATTTTTCTTTATATAAATCAAAATTTGCCCCCACCGCAGTGGTACAGGTTGCACAGGTCATGGTTGCACAATCGCTTGTAGCCAGTAGTGTGGTAAGTACTTCAGTTTTTATTTCTTCAATTGTTTTGCAAATATTTTTTTGTGTAAAAACATTTTCTCTGTACCAGTCTTGCGCAGGTTTGCTTACGGTTAGCCTTTTGGTGATATTGTACTCCCCAATCTCCAGCATAAGTGCAAAGGACTCAATTGTAATGCCAGTTGGGCTGCAGCTTACACCATATACCGGGTTACCATTGCTAAAGGAAAGGTTATTCCAACTTTGGTCTTTAAGCACTGTTCCACATTGGTTGGTTATTATTATTTGCAAGTTATAATAGCAATCGTAACATACCGATTGCCCCTGAGGATTGCAAGCTATAATTTCTGCACTAAGCGGACTAAGGCTGTAGTTAAATGTATGCTCGGCTGTTTTTGAAACAGTAAAACTTTTATAGGCTACTACACTCCTGCCTTCCACCACATTGTTTTCTTTGGTAAGCAAACTTTTAGTGATGCTTTGCAATGCAGGTGCTGCAGATGGCAATGGTGTAAGGCTTGCAGGATTATCGCCTGCAAGGGCTGTTGCCACAGTGCGGCCATGCATATCAACATAACTAACACTAACTTGGCCGTTAGCATCCTGCACCATATTTTTAAAATAATGACTGGCATACCCTACTTCAAGTCCAAATAAACCATCCAGTTCTTCAGCATCGGGGCTACTGTAAAAATACTTTGTTTGGTGGCCAGAGCCAAGTGTATGGTTAATACCCACACCTGACTGCTCTGCAATGCGACCTGTGGCATCGGGTGTGTAACGGGTTTCGGTATATGGGAATCCGTTAGCATCTGGTATAAATTTATTAAAATTATCGGCAGCCGATAAAGCAGTTGTATTATTTGGCGAATAATATTGTGCAGTACCCTGCGTATTATCTAACGTTGTGGGTGTGGTTGCACAAATGTTTTGGCCTGCCTGTAATGCATCATACATTTCTTTTGGGTGGCTGGCACCCTGGCCGGTAAAGCGGTTAAAATTTCTGGCGTAGCCAATTACCGTATTTATTGTTGGTGCCGGTAAAATATTTATTGCAGGCCGACCTTGGTAATCGTAAAAAGTTTCGGCAACAACGGTATTTTTATCAGCGGTGCTGTTATCTTTTGTAACTGTTTGCCTGCTGCGCAGGGTGCCGTCAAAATATTGCACTACTGTTTTTCTTTTACCTTCTTCGGCATACGTGGTGCTGGCTTGCCAGTTAAACTGATTTTCTTCATGCCCTAAAAATGAAAAGAAATTATTTGTATTTTCTGCCTGGGTGGGTGTAGTAACCGTCCATGACCCTTCTAAAACATCTCCGTCTTCTTTATATTGTACAGGCCTTATGCGGTAATACAAAAAACCTTCCCCATCGTACAATAATGGAATGTTATACGTTAATGGATTACTTTCTACTGTAACCCTGCTGCTGTTTCTTGTAAACACTAAAGCCGGGTCAATTCTCATTGTGCCGTTATCATCTATCTTATAATTTTCTATTGACTCATTGTCAATCCATGCCCACTCTACATCAAAATGTGTGGCCCCTTTGGTAGAGGGAAAGTCCCACTCAATTTTTAATTCATCGGTAAAATTTGTTCTTACAATGTTTGCCGCTAAAAGTTGCTGGTCAAATATATAATCTCTGTAGGCCGTGAGTTGATTTTCTAGGGTAAGCACCGCACGGGGATCCCAGGCACCCGGTGCCGGTGGCGGTGCATTGGTAACGGCAACTTCTACACGCCTTGCATCTGCAAGGTAATAATACTGCCGGGCATCATATTTTGCACCTGCAGCTTTGGTATAATTTACGGTTAGGTTAACACCGTTAACCGTGTGTGGGTTTTCCTGCAAATCAAACCAGGTAATATTAATTGTAACTGTATATGTAAAATCGTTTGGTATGTAAGTATAATTACCATCTGTTAATTTTGGTTCTTCATTAACTAAAAGTGCTATTGTGTTTTTGTATTTGTCTTTTGTAACATCTGCAACACGAATCCTGTTGGATAGAATATAATAGTTATCATCCTGTAAATGGCAGGTTGCACCATTTGCTATTGCCAAAGGATTACCCGCAGCAGGGGCTCCGCTTAATTTAGCTGTAACTGGCGGGTCTTGTGCAGCAGATACCACTGCAGGTATGCTTACAAAAAAACATAGTAAACAAATTACAGAATAGCAAAATTTTTTTAATGCTGTTAAATTGCCAAAACAACCGGTTATTTTATTATTTCTTTTTGCAGTCATAGCAAATAGTTATTTTACCTTTTCAAAAAAACATTCAGTTATTGCTTATTATCTTGTAAAAGCTGGGGGTTATATTGCAGCGGCTCCTCATCTAGCCCGGCAGTTATAAACTCATAGTATTTATATTTTTCTGCAGGAACATATTTTTTTAAAGTCCTGCTTTTTGTGAAGTAAATGGTTTCGTCAAAAATTTTTCCTGTAGGAATTGTATGGTAATTTGAAAAGGTTATTTTAGTTTGTTGAATAAGCGTATCGGTATGAGGTGTTGGAACTGTGCTTTCGTAAACGAGTTTTTCACCAAGTACAGTTTCTATAGACAGGGGCTGGTACGTTTCTATATCATATAAAACAGCCAGTTTTATAAAGGGCATATTTGCAGCAGTAGTTTGAAAAGTAATTTCTCTGGTTACACTATCCAAATCACCAATGTTTATTGTATAAAGGCTGTCGTAAGCACCTAGGCTATACTGAACAAAATCTTTTAATAAAAAATTAGTTGAAGCTTGATTGCTTATTACAGTAGGAGTAGCAATAAGCGTTTTATCATCATGGTCGATACTTACTGTAAATGAGTCGTTTTGCATGTACTCCAAATTATCAGTTTTATAATAATAGCTTTTATTATTTAACTGATACTCCATGTTTTTGTACTGGTGCAGGTTGCATGATAAAGCGCAGCTATCGGTGTAATAATGAATATTCATATTAAACCCTAAATATGCTGATGAATCAAATACTTTATTAATGCGGTACAGCTCATTTTTAATACTGTCCAGCAAAGGGTTAACCTGTGCTTTGCTGCCCGCTACAATGGCAATGTTCAATACTGCTATCAGAAAATATTTTTTATACATAGTGTTATCGTTCTTTTAATTAGTCAATTGTTTTAATTTTTCCCTGTATTGCACTCCTGCTTTCGGTAATGGTTTTTATACCATTTTTAGTTTCTTTTTTTACCCTTACTAATGTACCCTCATCATCGTACTCATAAAAACTGGCATAATTATTTTCGTCCAGTTCGCTTGCAAGCCTTAGTGTTTTTGGGTCAAATACAAAAGACTTCATATTGGCATTATAGGGGTGTATTCGTAAATCATCAAAATAAAATATAGTACCTGCATTTATAGTTGTTTCTAATTTCAATAAGCTTGTGTTTGAGGGCACATCAAATTCACCTTCAAATAATTGCCAACCTTCTATTATGCGGCTTTTAGGCAGCAGGGTGGCAATGGAGGTGCCATTATTGGTAATGTTAATATTAAGGCTGCTATATGTATTGGTATTTAGGGGTGCATCTTTCATTTTAACCCACATACCTGCCACCATTTTTTTATTTACATTATCAGATATTAAATTAAACCCGTCGATAGTAGCATTTTGTGTGGCCTGAATTTGTTGAGGGGAGTAGCAGATAACTGTACCAGGTGCTGAGGATGGAGGAGTAATATTTTCGGAATAAAAATATTTTTGAGGTATCAATTCCATTGTATTGGGGTTTTCGCAAGGATGAGACCATAATAACCCTAAACCACCTTGTGGGCTTCGCCTGTTTGCATATAGAACTTCAATGCTATAAACTACCCCAACTGTTAAATTTGCTGAGCCATCGAGCATTAGCTGACTGGGATTGTAATTCCAACAAGTTTGGTTAGGATTGATACCAAAGCGTTGTAAGGCTAAGCCTCCAACTAATGATAAAACAATTGCCCCTTGCGGATTTCTAATTTCTACTCTGGCAAAATCCCGTTTGCTTAAATGAAAATTATAAATACCAGATTTATCCACCTGAATTTGTCCATTATATTTTGAGCTTACTTTAACTCTTTCGCCATTGCTAAAAATGAAAGCCTCATTGCCAATTGAATTGGTTGAAATAAAAGTA
>JAYUTQ010000746.1:0-2259 GCA_043755055.1 Chitinophagaceae bacterium
CTGCACGTGGCCAGAGTGTACGTGGCTGGGGTGTGGTTAATACAGTAGAAATTGATAGTATGAAAAATGAAGGATTCTTTGTTACCAACCTTATTAAAGCTGAAAATATATACTATGCTTCGTTTGTTAAATTAAAAGGCAAACCTACCTGGTATTATCAGCAGTACAGTACTAAACCTAAACCAACACCTGAAGAATTATTGGAAGAAGGTTACATACTGTACCGTAATTTTTATTTACGGGATAAATAGCAGGTTCGTTAGGGTATATAAGTAAATCTGCTGCAATACTGCTGGCTTAACTTATTTCACCAATAATTCCATCACCTTTTCACCTTCTATAAATCCTTCAAACACATCGCCTACAATGGCTTCGCCTACGCCGGCCGGGGTACCGGTAAAAATAAGGTCGCCAATGTTGAGGGTAAAATATTGAGAGGCATCTTCCAGTATATTATCTATGTTAAATAACATGTTTTCCGACTCACCTTGCTGCACCACTTCGCCATTTTTTGTTAGGGTAAAAGCAATATTATTTTTATTGGGTAATCCATCGATCCTAATGAATTCTCCCACCACAGCCGATTGATCAAAGGATTTGGATTTTTCCCATGGCAATCCTTTTTTCTTTAATTCAGTTTGCAGGTCACGGGCTGTAAAGTCAATGCCCATCGTTATTTCGATGTAATACTGCCAGCCGTATTTGCCATCAATATATTTACCGTTTTTAGAAATTTTGTACACCAGTTCGCCTTCGTAATGCAGTTCGTTAGTAAACGGCGGGTAATAAAAACTCATGCCAGGTGTTAGCAGTGCATTTTTGGGTTTCATAAATATTACAGGAGCTTCCGGTATGGCATTGCCTAATTCTTTAGCATGTTCGCTGTAGTTTCTTCCGATGCAAATAATTTTCATATAAACTGGCTTTTGTCGTTTCCAAATGTAGTGCTGATAGCGTTTCGTTACAATACAAACTTCATCTGATTGGCGATGTTCATTGTTCTGTCAATACCTGCCAGCACAAAGCTTTCAATGAGTTCGGTACAGGCTTCTATTTTTTGCCTAATTACCGGCAGTTCATCATCTTTCCATTTGCCTAGTACAAAATCTACCTGCCGTCCTTTAGGAAAAACATTGCCAATGCCAAACCGCAGCTTTGGGTATTCGGTAGTTGCCATCATTGCTTGTATGTCTTTCAGCCCGTTATGCCCTGCATCGCTGCCACCGGCACGGATGCGTATTTTTTCCAATGGCAAAGCCAGATCGTCTACCACGGTGAGTGTATTTTTAAGGTCTATTTTTTCTTTGTGCAGCCAATAGGCAAAGGCTTTGCCGCTCAGGTTCATGTATGTTGTTGGCTTAATGCATATAAGGGTACGGCCTTTCAGCTTTACCTCGGCTACTTCTGCCAGGCGGTCTACCTGGTAAAAGGCACCGTGTTTTGCTGCAAAACTGTTCAGTACATCAAACCCAATATTGTGGCGGGTGTGTGCATATTCTGCTCCTATATTGCCCAGGCCTGCTATTAAAAATTTGTCCATTTGTGGCTAAAAATTCGGTTGTATAAATTCGGTACAGGCTATCCTGTTTTTGAGAATGAACAAATATACATAAGGAGTGAGGCTGCTTTGCACCTTGTGATTTAGATTGATGTTGGCGGTATAAATAATTTATTAATGCTCAATGAGCAATTTTCAATAATCAATTTTCAATACAAATACAGGTTGCTAAACATTGAACATTGAAAATTGATTATTTAAGCTACATAGCATTTAAAGAATATGCATCTGAATATTTGCCAAAAAACCTTTCCACTTCCAAAGCCTTATTACAATTACATTTGTTATCACCCAAAAAAAATACTTGGAAGCACTAGTTTATAAAAGCACCGGAAGCTGGTATGTAGTTAAAAATACTGCCGGCAAAATTTTTAAAGCCCGTATAAAAGGGGTGCTAAAAATTGGCGGCATTACCAGTACCAACCCCGTAGCCGTAGGCGATGTGGTGGAAATAACCGAAGAATTTGACGCCGACGATACGGCTATGATTACATCTATACACGACCGGCATAATTACGTGGCCCGCCAAAGCCCGGCCAATAAAAACCAGCACCATATTATTGCTTCCAACCTCGATCAGAGTATGCTTATTTGTACGCTAAAAGATCCTAAAACATCGCAGGGTTTTATAGACCGTTTTTTGGTGAGTTGCGAAGCTTACCATGTGCCGGCTATTTTGGTGTTTAATAAAAGCGATTTAT
>JAYUTQ010000747.1:0-4955 GCA_043755055.1 Chitinophagaceae bacterium
TATCTTGACAAGGATATTACACGCAATGCATGGGGAGAGATTGTGAAGCAGGTTTTTTTACCAATGGAGAAAGTGTACAAGGTGCTGAATGGCAAAAAAGTAATGAGGGAGAAAAATTATTATCCTGGTTACGTAATGCTAGAGGTTACCAGTGGTAAACTTACTGATGACATTGTGCAGCACATTAGTAATATCACAAACATCATGCACTTTCTTACCGACGGTAAGGGTTCTAAAGGAAATATTATTTCCTTACGCCGTGCCGAGGTAAATAAAATGCTTGGTAAAGTGGATGAAATGGGTGACCAGGGTATGCAGATGAGTGAGCCGTTTATTGTTGGCGAAACAATTAAGATTATTGATGGTGCATTCAACGACTTTAATGGTGTGATAGAAGATGTGAATGACGAAAAGAAGAAACTAAAAGTAATTGTGAAAATATTTGGTCGTTCTACACCAGTGGAACTGAACTACATGCAGGTAGAGAAAATAGTGTAACCTCTACAATATAAAATTTACAATGCAGCCGCTCAAAAGAGCGGCTGTTTCGTTTTATGTGACTAATGTTTTGTTTAAAGCATTTTGTTTTCAAACAATTTCTGCTCTTAAATATTATAAGGTTAATAAACTTACATCTCATGCCATTTAAATTCATTTCCTTCTTTTTAATAAGCAGTTTTTCCTTCATTTCCTGCAATTCGCAGCAACAGCCTGTAGTAAATAGTAGGACTACAGATTCCGGCTATACTTATAAAAATGCCACAATTGATGGCATTGGCAAGTTTTACAAGGACAGGGAGATTTCACACGTAATGGGTGCTTCGGGCAGCGATTGGCTAGAAAGAGATGAACGCAATGAGGAAGAAAACACACAATTGGTAATTGAAAAAATACAGATACCCGTAAATGGCACTATCGCTGATATTGGTGCCGGTACGGGCTATTACGCTTTTAAGCTTTCCCCTAAAGTACCCAAAGGAAAAGTGTATGCAGTTGAAATTCAGGATGAAATGATCCGTCTATTGAATAAAAAGAAACAGTCAGTAAAGGATTCAGTAGTTGAAGTGATAAAAGGAACCATTCAGTCACCTAATCTGCCTGCCAATAGTGTAGACCTTGCTATTATGGTAGATGTGTACCACGAACTAGAATTTCCGCAGGAAATGCTTCAGGCTATTAAAAAAACATTGAAGCCTAACGGTAAAATATTGTTAATAGAATACAGAGGCGAAGACCCAACTGTGCCTATAAAAGAATTACATAAAACTACAGTAGCACAATTAAACAAAGAGTTTGAAGCCAATGGTTTTAAGCTGAACTACCGAGGCGATTTTTTACCCATACAACATTATTTATTGTACGAAAAAGTGGATTGATAGATGATGAACCGAACTTATTTTGCCTTGATGTTTATAAAATAAGGCCTCTTAAAATCTCCGTTACTTCTTTGCCATTATCCATGACCATTAAATGTGTACCGCCCTTTATGGTGAAATCTGCTTTTACTTTTTTGTAAGGCAGCAGCTTGTCTGCTGTGCCGTGTATATGAACCACTTTTGGTGCAGGTTCCAAAGATTTCCAATGTAAAATCATATTAATGGCAGCATTGGTAAACTTCATGTCGGTTTCTTTAAGTATCTGAAGTTGTAAGGCCTGCTGCTCTTTGCCTTTGGCACCAAATACCCATTGGAAAAGGAATTTGGAATTTTTTACCAAAGCATCGGGTAGCCATTTATATGCCGGTATATATTTTCCTACACGTAAATAGGCTGGAAATTCAGCGCTTGTTTTATTACTGCTAATGAGGATAGCTTTTATACCGGGATTGGCCCTTGCCATTTCGGCCGCCAACATGCCACCAAATGAAAGACCCACTATCAACGGGTTTTCTTCAGGTATCGTAGCTCTTAATCTGTTGGCATATGATAATAATGATTCCTTTTTCTGAGGTTCGATCCAATCTACAAACACAGGATTACAAAACGATAGGTCTAAAAACTGAAACGATTTTTTGGTAGCGCCTAATCCACTAATGAAATACACATTTTTCATAAAGCGTAAAGGTAAACCAAAGGCATGAACGCAGTACGCTGAAACTTTGTATGGGTGCATTTCCTATAAGCCATTTCACCTCATCTTCAAAAGTGGGGCTACAATATTATTCTTTCTAAAGTTTTATGAATTTTGCAGGTTATAATCATTAATGGTTAAAATTATTTGGTATACACCCATATTATCAATCCAATCAACCATCTTTTATTTTCACTACTTTTAAAAGCCAAAATATTCTGACCCCTTAAGTGATAAATCAAATTCCATCTGAAAAAAATGTTGGCAAGCAACAGGAAAACACGAATAATACCGAGATGGTATGCCCATCCTGTAATAACATAAGTGAAGGGCTGGTTTGCAAACATTGCGGCGAAAATTTATGGCCTAAAAGAATTACCTTTTTTAGTATACTGAAAGATATACCGGATGTTTTTTTTGATGTTGACCGTGGCCTTTTTTATACCATACGTACCTTTTTGCTGCGGCCCGGAAAAGAAATAAGAAAATATTTTGCCGGCGATAGAATAAGGCATTACAAGCCATTAAAATTTGTACTCTTTATTGGTGGATTTGCAGCATTCCTTTACGCAAAATTTCAGTTTAATAATGGTGAGCCACAGCCAGTTATTCTTCAATTTGGGAATAACTGGACATCATTAATTATGTTAGTGCAATTTCCGATCCTCGCTTTATTTACCTGGTTAATTTTTCACAAGCGAAAGTATACTTATGGGGAGCATCTTATTGGCAACGCCTATATCATAGGTGAGGTGTTGTTGTTTAAAATTGCATTGTTTCCTATGTTCTACTACTTTAATGGCTCCCCGTCCTTTGATTATGCAGAAGGACTTTATTTGCTATCCATAATTTTTTATTACAGCTTTGCCTATTACGATTGGTTTTACCAGAGAAAAGGATCAGAAGGGTTGATTGTTAGCATTGTTTTTGTTTTCCTGCTTTTTATTGTAATACAGGTATTCACCTATTTACTTCAGGTTATACTGTATTACAGCTTTTTAAAATTAGGCTGGATATAACCATTGCAGTTGATTGAATAAAATCAAACCGAAAGTCTTGCTCTGTAGCCTTTATTCAGTTAAGCAGCAGACCCTAATTATCAAGTGCCATTAATTGCTGACCAATTTTTACGTTTTCCCTGGCAGCACTGTCTATGCGGGCCTTGAGTAATTGGGCAGTGGCTGCATCACCGGCAGCATAGGCGGCGTTCTGCTCAACCTCAAGCTTATTCATGAGGGCAATGCAAGCTTTTGACTGTTGATTAAGTGCAGCTTTTTGTGCTTCTAAACCCCCTGCTGGTTTTTCATCATCATCATCTGAAGAAACCGAGGTAGATGTTTCGGTTTGATTGGTATCTTTTTCTTTAGTATCGGTACAGGATAGGAGAAAAAAAAGGAAGGCGACTGTTGTTAGTTTGATGTACATAGCTAAAATTTTAGGACTAAACTTACTAATTTTTGAAATTAAAAAATGAATTCAATGCATTTTTATGGTTAATCTAGTATTTGTCTGTCAAATCTGGAACTACTAATAAACAAGTCAACCAATCAACCAATCACCAATTTCTACTCCGTAAAGCCATATTGTTTAATGTACCCTTCAAGTTCTATAGCAAGCTGGCTTAATTGCGATTGGTTGAGGCTACGCACAAATTTCCAATGTGTCCATGGTTTGTAGCCGGGCACATTACGGGCCTCCTTTTTCAGGTAAATATTCATTAACATTTCTGCGGATGCAGATGGTAAGTTTTTCTTGGTAATATTTTCCGGTATTGCCGACAAGTCGAAATTTTTTCTTTGTTTAAATAAAATCTGAAGATCGGCAGTAAAGCAGTCGATAGCAGACGGTGGGTTGCCTGCACCGGAAGTTAACCTGAAATCGTAGGTTTCAGAAAATGGCTTTGGGTCTTTACCACCATTGGTTACATCGTAGTTTTCTACAGTAGCTAATAGTGGGTAAACTTTTTTTACAGCAGCTAGTTTGGTGGCATCCATCGTAAGCGGCACATTCTTTTTTTCAAGTGATGGCAGGCTCAGTTTTGAACTATTATTTTCAATAACCTTTACGGTTACACCGTTTTTAATAGACAACAAATCCATAATCATAGCATCGGAACGATAGTAGGCTAAAAAGTATTTGTAATTGCTTTCTTCCTCAAAAAAACCAAGTTCAGTTTTTTCATCGCCTGAAAATATTTGTGCGTATTTACCCGTAATGTTTACCCCATTATATTTCACGTTTTTTTCCTTATAATCTTCTATTCTAATTTCATCCGATTCAAAGGATGTGGTTTTGCCATTTTCGTTTACTGTAAATTTCGCATAGTCCGATTCTTCCAATAAAAAATCATTTAGCGAGGATGGCGCCAATATTCTTGTTTGCGATTCTTTCAGTGTTTCATTAACGGATTTTCCCATACCTGCAAGAAACTCATCTGAGCCTAATGAGTAATATTTATCTAAGATTGATATGCCTTTTCTAACCTGTGGTTTTTCATTAGTTTGCCACGAAAACGAAGTGTTTTCTCCTTCCCATTCTTTAATAGTAATGGTGTATAAAAAGGATTTATTGCCTTGTTTTACAGAATATACCAACACAGACCCCTTTTGTAGTTCAATGCTGGTGTACCCCGCAAATGCATACGATTGCAATACTAAAAATGCAAGCAGCAGCGCTAATCCTTTTTTCATAATAACATATTTATGGTACAAGAATAAAAAATTGAGCTGAAAAACCCTATACCTTATGTTGGGTATTTTGCGGAGAACATTTATTTGAGTAATGTAATGCTGTCTGCTGTCACCCCAACAAAACACAGTTACTATTTTTTACCGCCCTGTATTTAAAAGGTACATTCGCCACAACTTAGTTTTTTTGTGTTATGA
>JAYUTQ010000748.1:0-2251 GCA_043755055.1 Chitinophagaceae bacterium
TAAAAATCCTAAATCGATAGCTGCCGATGTATTGGCAATAGATGCTTTAGACATGCTTCGCCGCTACAACATTACCCAACTTGTAGTGATGAACGAAGGAAACTATGTGGGCATTTTACACCTGCACGATTTGGTAAAAGAAGGACTAATTTGATTTTTTTTATGATGATAAAAAAAGCACTTACCATTTTCCTCATTTGCTGTATTTCTTTTTACAGTTGTAAAGAATCATCAAAGCATACCATACTCGATGATATCATTCCGCTGAAGCAACTGAAAGAAGATGTTACTTATTTCCGGCTGATACTGGAGGCAGTGCATCCGGGGCTTTACTTGTATGCATCCGAAAAAGAAATGAACCATCGTTTAGACAGTGTTGCCAATTCGCTGAGCGGCGACATGACCATGATGGATTTTTTTAACCAGTTGGCCCCTGTTATTAATAGCATTCATTGTGGCCATACCAGCATTTATCCCCCAACCAATTTCGAAGATTCTATACACCGCATTAGCGGCTATTTTCCTGTTCCGGTAAATGTGGTCAATAATAAACTGGTGGTAAATTCCACCGAATTTGAAATACCGCTGGGTGCCGAAATTGTTACAATTAACAGAGAAAAGGTTTCGAAGTTTTTACCCGATTTTTGGAACTATGAGCCTGTAGACGGCTACAATAGCCAATACCAGCAGGAAGAAGGTGGCTGGGATTTTTCTACCAATTATTTTAAAAACAAGGGTCCAAAATCATCTTTCAAAATCGGGTATAAAAATTTCTTATCGGATGTGGTTACTGAATTAGAAATAACAGCTGTAACCTAAGAACAAATGCTGCTGGGCAACCGCCATTTTATGCTGCCGGAAGATGTGAATTACGATCTGGAATTATTTGATGATTATGGCTATGCTTTACTAACTATTTACACTTTCGGTTACGATAGCTGGAGTACCGACCGGGCCTTCGAAAATTTTATCAGCAATAGTTTCAGGCTGCTGAGCCAAAGCCCAAAAATCCGCAACCTGATTATTGATTTACGAAACAATACTGGTGGCAATTTTCATAATATGTTCCACCTGTACGGCCATCTTACACATAGGGCTCAATGGAAGGAATTTAAAAATGCTTACTCTGTTTTTAACCGCATTCCTTTTACGCCTTATTTAGCCAAAGGCGAAAATGATGTGGCCGGTATTCAGGCATCACTCGACTCTTCTTTTGGCAATAAAAGAGAGGGCCGTTATGTAAGGCAATACAAAGACAATGAAACATTGTTCCCTGCTACCACCCGTTTTAAAGGAAATGTTTTTGCATTGATTAACAGCAATGTACAATCGGCTGCGGCTTATTTTGCTGCCCTGCTTAAAGATGAGGGCCTGGCTAAAATAGTAGGCGACGAAACCGGTGGCAGCGGTACCAATACCAACAGTTTTCATTTGCTTACCTACGAGCTGCCCAATTCTAAGATTATGCTTACAGTACCTGTTGTGCATGCCGCATTTTCGCTGGAAAATAACCGGCTGCAATTGGGCCGTGGCGTAGCACCCGACTATCCTGTTTCCATATCTTTACCCGACTTAGTAGATAATTCTGATACGCAATTAAATTATATTATCGATAGCTTGTTACGGTAAAGTATTACGGTTCAAGTATCAAGGTTCAAGTATTAAGGTTCAAGTATCAAGGTTCAAGTATCAAGGTTCAAGACTACAGAACCTTAATGTTTGTGACCAACTGCTTAATACCTGAACCCTGTATCTTGCGGCACGAACCTTGAAGCATAAACCTTCCTGCTTCACACCTGGATCTTGAATATTGAATCTTGGAGCTTGACGCATGTAGCTTGAATTTTAAAAAATAAGTATGAACCAACACCACTACGTATGTATAATGGCAGGCGGCATCGGCAGCCGTTTTTGGCCAATGAGCCGCACCAAACTTCCCAAACAGTTTCTGGATATATTGAATACCGGCGAAACTTTATTACAGGCCACGTTTAAACGCTTTGCTGCTTTTATTCCCGAAAAAAATATTTTCATTGTTACCTCAACCGATTATACAGAGCTGGTAAAAGAGCAGTTGCCACAGGCACTGGAAGCCAATATTTTAAGTGAGCCCAGCCGTAAAAACACCGCACCCTGTGTGGCTTACATGGCTTATAAACTAATGCAGAGCGACCCCAAAGCGTCTTTCATTGTAGCCCCAAGCGACCACTTGATACTGGACCAAACAGGATTTGTAAAAGTGTGCCTTGAA
>JAYUTQ010000749.1:0-11702 GCA_043755055.1 Chitinophagaceae bacterium
CCGATAATGACAGATTTAGTTTAAGCGGAATTAATTTAAAACCTGAAAACGAAAAGCAGTTTCTTAAAACAATAAAGACACTCAAATTTTACAAACCCAAATAATGCTATTAATATGGCTAATTAAAGAATTAACTCAATGTCTTAATTACAACCCATAAGTTACCGCAAATCAAAGGTCTCCCAACTGTGGCCGCAGCACTATATCTTCTACCACAGCCTGCGGCGATAATTGAGAGGCTGCATAGATCATTTGGGCAACATCTGCCGCCTCCATAATCCGCTGCGGGTCTATTTCTGCACCGGCCCAGCTATCACTCATGGTGGCACCGGGCAGAACGGCGGTTACTTTTATTCCGTAAGGTTTCATTTCTTCCCGCAGGTTTTTACTAAAGCCCAGCAGGGCAAATTTGCTGATGCTGTAACTGCCACCGTTGGCATAAGCCTGTTGCGATGCAATAGAGCAAATGTTGAATATATGTCCGGCTTTTTGCTCCATCATCTGGTTAATAAACAGCCGTGTAATATGGTAGGCACTGTAGAGGTTGGTGTTAATCATCGCTTCTAAAGTTCCGGCAGGTTCGTTGTGTACAGAGCCGGGCAGGTATTGGCCGGCATTGTTTACCAGCACATCTATTTGTTTGGCATTTTGCAGCACCCATACGGCAAAAACCTTGCGGTCGTTGGCATTGGTAACATCGGCCACTTTTCCATGTATGCTACTTGCCGGATATTGTGTTTGCAGTTCCTGCACGGTTGCAGTAAGATCTGCTTCGTTACGGGCACATAAATACAGGCTATGGCCGTGGCCGGCAAATGTGGCCGCAATGGCTTTGCCGATTCCTTTAGATGCACCGGTTATGATAATGTTCATGGTTTTGGATTGGGGATTTGTTGATTGGTTTGTTTAGGATTCTGGGTCTTATTAAAATCGAGCAAACAGGCAAATTATAAGTCGCAGATTTCCCAAATAATTATTTGTCAATGAATTGAAGTTTGTTTTTTCTTATAAATTCCACCTGTAATTCTCGTAGGATTTCTAATTCCTCTAATGCATAAAATTCATCATCAAATTTATCTAAAGGGTTATCATCGTAGGATTTACTAAAGCCTTCAATTGTTCCATCCTGTTCTTTGGTAATTTTGTTTTTATTTATTGCAAAAACAGCATTTGCTCTTTTTGTTAAATCAGCATATTTTTTTGCCCCAATAAGCCGTAACGCATCTGGAGCTAAACTTGCAAATAAACCGCTTGAATTATAATAGAATTGATTGTATCCACCATTATTAACCTCTGCTTCTAACAACCAAATGATATAAATAGCTTGCTGATGTTTTGTCCAACCTAAAACCGTTTGGTATTCTTTTTGGTAGTCATCAGGTATTTTTTCTGAAAGGTTATCAAAAACAACCTGGATGATTTCGTTGTCTGATATTGTATCTATGATTTGAGTTGTCAGAACTTTATGGATGGGTCTATTCATAAAGTCATCTACCGATTTACTAATCTGATTGTTTAAAGTATCCGGGTTAGAAATGCTATTATTTTTTGTCGATTTTTCTGTACAATTAATTAGCATTAATATCGAAACTATCAGAATGGCAGGTAAAATTTTTGGAACAGCCGTCATAAGGTTGTTGTTAGCATTTAGATTTGCGTCTTCAAATGTAAACCAAACCATAGTTGGTCTGTTTAAAGCATTTGAGAGAATGTTTTTTCCAATAACATTTTCCGGTGTGTAGTAAGACGCCAGCATCGTTTTCTTCAAACAAATCGTAATTCGTAAATCATAATTCGTAAATCAACAAATGCCCTACAAACACCTTTTCTTCGACCTCGACCATACCCTTTGGGATTTTGAAACCAACAGCAAAGAAACGCTTGGGGAAATTTTTTATAAAAACGAACTGGATAAAACGCTTACCGAAGATTTTGATGGCTTTCACGAAACCTACTCTGCCCACAACAAACGCCTTTGGGATAAATACAACCATGGCCTAATACGGCAAGACGAATTACGCTGGAAAAGGATGTGGCATACCCTGCTGGATTTTAAAAATGGCAGCGAACCACTAGCCCGCCAACTGAGTGCTGAGTACCTGCATATATTGCCCACCAAGCAGGCTATTTTTCCATACACCAAAGAAATACTAGATTATTTATTGGGCAAAAATTACATCATGCACCTCATTACCAATGGCTTTGAGCAAATACAATATGGAAAGCTTAAAAACAGTGGTCTTACACATTATTTTACCCATGTAATTACCAGCGAAAGAGCCATGAGCCTAAAGCCACACAAGGAAATTTTCGACTTTGCCCTGCAACTGGCAAATGCACAAAAAGATGAAAGCATTATGATTGGCGACAATCTGGATGCCGATATTAAAGGCGCCATGAATGCAGGGCTGGATACTGTTTTCGTAAACCACATTAACGAAAGCACCCAACTTATACCTACCTATACCATTTATCATTTAAAAGAACTGGAGCAGGTTTTTTAGCATTTTGGCTATTGACATAACCATAAGTTAACATTAAGTTTGCCCCCGTTAAAACACCAAAGCATGCATTTACAGCCTATAGATGTAGTAGAAAATATTGACAAAGCCACTTTTCAGGAACAGTATTTTAAACCACGGAAACCATTAATTATTAAAGGCCTTGCTAAAGACTGGCCGGCCTATAACAAATGGACCTGGGATTATTTTAAAGAAGTAGTGGGTGAAAAAGAAGTGCCCGTTTACAACAACATTAAAAGCGATTCGTATACGCCCATTAACAAGGCCGATGGTTATATGAAATTTGGCGACTATCTGGATATGGTAGCCAAAGGCCCTGTGGAATTAAGGGTTTTTGCATTCAATATTTTTAGCGAAGCCAAACAGATTACCAAAGATTTTATTTACCCCACCCAACTGGTAAATAATTTTGTAAAACGTTTTCCATTGCTGTTTGTAGGCGGTAGCGGCAGCGTAACCCACATGCATTTCGACATAGACTATCCACACATTTTGCATACCCAATTTATAGGTCGTAAAAGGGTATTGCTTTTTCCTTACGAAGAGCGTTACAAGCTGTACCGCAAACCTTGGGAAGTGCTGTGCATGGCCGATTACAGTAATTACCATGAGGGCAAGGTAAACCTGGAAAAATTTCCCGCAGTGGGTAGGGCCAATGGCTACGAAGTAATACTGGAGCACGGCGATACCATGTACATGCCTACCGGCTATTTTCACCACATGGAGTATATAGATAGCGGCTTTGCTATGAGCCTTCGCATACTCGATCCAAATCCGTTAACGGTAGCCCACGGCGTATGGAATTTATTCGGCATGCGTGGCATAGATAACCTTATGAAAAAAACCATACCCGGCCCTTGGTACAACTATAAACAAAAGAAAATACAGGGGGCTGCAGCCAAAGAGTTGTAAGTCATTCGTAAGAACAAAAAGAGGCTGTCTCCTACATTTGTTTGCACAAACATAAGAGCCAGCCTTTTTTATCAACACCTCATTAAATAACACCTTAATCAAAATTCTTTACCTGCCCTACATTTACGATTTGGGTATTTAATGTTCCCTTGCGGTTTTGGCTATTGGTATCAAAAACCACGGTACCAACTATTTTACAATTAGCCATATTATAACCACTTGCATTTACAGTCAATGTTTTTTCCCAAATGGTTCCTTTTAACTGCTGCGCCACAGGTATAGCATCGCCAAAAATATCTGTAGCGGCTCTACGCAACACATTGCGATGGTTAAAACCTACAATAGGATTGGGCAAGCCAAAATGCCCGTAGTTACTTTGGTTAGATATTAAATTATCTTCTACCAGCATGACCACCAATTTAAGAGGAATGGAAGTGCTTACATCAAATTTCACCTTGGCTTTTACACTAATTGTAGTGCCGGAAATACTTGTTTCCAGCGCTATACCAAGCGGGGCACGTGTAGCTGCCAATGCATCCAGTGATGCGGTATTATTATTCCAGTTAGACGCCCGGTTTAGCAAAACTGTTGGCACGCCACTTACACTAAATGCAGAACGTAATTGTGCATCAAATTGGTATGTATAAGGGTCGCTACTACCATTGGGGCCATGCACACCTACCGATATGCAATTGGGGTTTGTATTGGTATAATTATAAAAAGGGATTAATGTACCCGGGCAAATGCCACACCATGTTCCGGTATACAATTCGGCCAGCACTTTTTGGGTAAATAAGGCAGGGCCGGGCGTTACAGCCGCTAAAGTTACCACCGGCGATTCCAACGTTCCCATTACCGCCTTTACCTGATAATTACCCGGCGTAGCTGTAAAAAACCTGGTACTCGTAGCAGCCACGTTGTTAATATAAATGGTGGTGCCCGTTACATCTGCATTGTTTTGATCTTTTACCAGAATAGTGGTTTCATCAAAACCATCTGCAGCTATCTGGCTGTTACTAAAAGTTACTTTTAGCTGAGCCGCCGGTGGCGTAACGATGGGCGGGGTAGCCGTACCGCTGTTTTTACTACAGCTAAAAATGGTGGCCGAAAGGCCGATTGTTAAAATTGAAAATGTAAGCCTCATGACAAAAAAGTTTAGAAAAAGAAAGTTGTTTTGATTTCAGAAACCAAAGTTTAAAAATTTGTCATCCATTTTTTGTCATGCTAACGACAACTAAAAAATCTTTTCATGAAAACAGTAGTCTTAACAATTTTTTTCCTCGTAACAATCATTTCTAAAACTGATGCCCAAATCGAACTGCCCGATATAAAAATCAAAACCCTTTCGGGTAAGCAAATTGCTTTTAACAGCATACCGGCCATAGCATCCGACACGGCTGTTATTATCAGCTTTTGGGCTACCTGGTGCATACCATGCATAAACGAGCTTAACACCATTAACGAACAATACGAAGACCGGCAACATCAAACACCATTTAAACTTCTGGCTATATCGGTAGATGATGCCCGTACTGCGCCGAAAGTTCGTTCGATAGTAGCTGGAAAAGGCTGGCCCTACGATATTTTTCTGGATACCAACAGCGACCTGAAACGGGCATTTAATGTAAATGAAATACCATACGTAATGGTTATAAAAGGAGGCAAAATTATTTACCAGCATACAGGCTATATGGCAGGTAATGAAGAAGAACTTTTTGAAGCTGTAAAAAATAATTAAGTGGAATTAAAAGCCTGCATGCATCCAATGAAACAATTTTTCGTATTACTATTTTTAAGCCTTTGTTCATTATGTAGCCTTACAGCACAGGTGCCCAATATTGGCGGCCACCTGAGTGGCAGCTTTGAATCGTACTCACAGTTGTACCAAAAGGATACTAAAATAAATGCCGTACTGCCGCAGGATAGATTGGGCAGCAACAATTTTTTAAAACTGGATTACAACTATAAAAAATTTACCGCAGGTGTACAGTTCGAAAGTTACCTGCCATCTATTGCAGGCTTTCCTTTTATCATTAACCAAAGCAAGCTTGTAAACCGTTATTTTAAATACACCGCTGCTAAGTTTTCTGTACAGGTAGGCGACTTTTACGAGCAGTTTGGCAGTGGCCTGGTTTTTCGTAGTTGGGAGAACCGGCAGATTGGTATCAACAATGCGTTAGAGGGTGCTAATATCAAAGTATCACCGCTACCATTTATTAATATTAAAGCCGTATATGGGCGGCAGCGCAAAATATTTGACTATGCCAATAGTGTCGTTCGTGGTGCCGATCTGGAAATAGATTTTACCAATATTAATAAAAATAATACCAGCAATACAACCGTTGTTGGTGGCTTTAGTTTTGTAAGCCGGTACCAGCAATACACAGGCCCGGATGCGGAGTTTAAACCTACTGTAAAAGCAGTATCTACCCGGCTTGATGTAAATGGAATCTACGGTTCTGTATCGGCAGAATATGTACACAAAAGCAAAGACCAGAATGCTTTTAATAATCAGGATAAAACAAACGGTAAGGCATTTTTGGTAAATGCGTCGTTTGCAAAAAATAACTTAGGCATCAACCTGAGTTTCCGCAGTATGGAGAACATGGATTTTCGTGGCGAACGGGATGCGATTGCTACACAGGTGCCGGTAAATTTTATACCCGCACTTACCAAACAACACGATTACCTTACCACTAATATTTATGTGTACAATGCACAGAGCCTGGGCGAAACCGGCGGGCAGGTAGACGTATTTTACAATTTTAAAGGCAATGCTAAAAAGCCATCTAAAGTATCGCTCAACTTTGCCCATTACCGGGCTTTAAATACCAAAGACAATATTTTTAGTTTTGGCAGCACCCAATACTACCGTGACCTAAGTCTGGAGTGGGCCAAAAAATGGAGTGAAAAATGGAATACTACCATTGCTTATCATAATCTGTTTTATAATAGAACCGTTGTGGAAGCCATTCCGTCGGCCAATATTGATGCCAATATTATTGTGCTTGCAGCTACACATAAATTCACCAAAAAAAATACGTTACGCATGGAGCTGCAAAACCTTTTTACCAAACAGGATAATGGTAACTGGTTTGCTGCTGTGGCCGAACTTGGCCTTGCACCGGAACTTGGTTTATTTGTAAGCGACTTGTATAATTACGGTATTACAGATACCCATTACCCCAACATAGGCGGCAGCTACACCAGGGCCGGAACCCGCTTTGGGCTTAGCTATGGGCGGCAAAGAGCAGGCCTGTTTTGTGTAGGCGGTATTTGCCGTTTTGTGCCTGCAGCAACAGGTGTTACAGCCACACTTACACTTACATTTAATAATTAGGGCAGAACATTTATATAGGTATTGGCTCTTCAAGATATCCGTAAATACCTATATAAATGACTCTTTTAGAATTACCTGTTAATACCACTTCATAAAAATAAACTCCTGCCGCTGCTATCTCTTTCATAAATGCGGTGTAGTCGCTTTTGCCTTGTTGATTATTTTTTATGGCTTCTTTTACAAGCTTCCCGTTAAATGCTTCAGAAATATCTAAAACAGTTTTTGAACAAGGGTGAGTAATTGTGACCAATCCCATCCCGTACCTGTAACATATAAGTCCGGTTTTAACATCTACTGTATATGATGTTATGCCCAGGCTAATTAACCGCTTTACGAGTTCTACAAAGTTTTCGGCATTTTCTGATGCCTTTTGAATCTGAATTGATAAACTCATCTTCTATAAATATTTGAAAAAATCACGATTAAAATTCAATCAGGCCTACAATTTCTTCAAGGTATTGCTGGTCTGTTTCATCAAACTGATCGTACTCCGAGGCATCAACATCCAATACTCCAATAACTTCTCCATTGCGGATTACAGGTACTACTATTTCTGACTTAGATAAACTGCTGCAGGCAATATGCCCGGGGAATTTTTCTACATCCGGAACTATTAATGTTCTAGCCTCAGCCCAGCTTGTGCCGCATACGCCACGCCCCTTTCTAATTCGGGTACAGGCTACCGGCCCCTGGAAAGGTGCCAGCACCAATTCATCATTTTTTACCATATAAAAGCCCACCCAAAACCAGCCGAACTGTTCTTTAAGTGCTGCTACGGTGTTGGCAAGGTTGGCTACTAAATCGGGTTCGCCTTCTATTAACGCTTTTATCTGCGGTATAATGGATTGGTAGCTTTCGGCCTTGCTGCCGGCTAAGATTGTTAAGTCTTCTGCCATAGTTATTTTGTTTCGCCCTTACAGGGCTTTATTTGCTTGTATTTTTAAACCCAGGGCGTTGCCCCGGGCTATTGATTTTGCCCTTTCAGGGCTTGCATTTATTGACAAAAGATGTTCAACCAATAAATACAACTTGCTTATTTCAGGTCTTTTAAAATTTCTGCTATTGCCCTATCCAATTGCGGATCACGGCCATTCATTTTATCTTCCCACGTATTAATAATTTTAATATCCGGCTGTACACCGTTGGTCTCAAGGTCTTTGCCATCAAGGGTGTAGCAACCCCAGCTTGGCATACGAACGGCACTGCCATCTACCAGACTTACGCCGCTGGTAAATATGATCCAGCGATAGGTTTCGTTGCCAATTATTTTACCCAGCTTTAGGGCTTTAAAACCGGCAGCAGTCATTTCTGCATCGCTAAGGCTCTGCTCATTTATTAGTAATACGATTGGTTTATCACCTGGTGCAAAATTGCTTTGCGGGGCTAATGCACCTTCTCTGTACTTCCATTTCAGATAAGCTTTTTGCTGTAAAAATTTCAGCACTTCGTCGTGTACATTGCCGCCGGTATTGTATCGCAAATCCAGTATCAGTGCATCTTTTTTATAAAAATCCTGGGTGGCGTCTACTAAAAATCTATTCAGTTCCCCGCCCCCCATATCCCTCATGTGGAAGTAACCGATACGGTTCTTGCTTTTCTCATCCACCTGCTGCTGGCATTGGTCTTCCCACTCGCTGTAAAGGTTCAAACCGATGGTGTTTTGAGTATGTGTAAATACATCATACACCGTTTTATCAGCCCGTTGAAAACTAAGTTTTAATTCCTTATCAGCCGAAGGCTTGGTAAAATATTTACTGCGGTCTTCTGTGGTATTGATGGCTTCTCCATTCACTTTTACCAATACATCTCCTGGTTGTATACTAATACCTTTTTTATCTACAGCACTCTGTTTTACAATGCGGCTAACCTTGTAAGGTTCGGTCCTGTCCCAAATAATACCCGTTTCCACAGTTTGGCTTGTAAAAGGCACTTTAGTGTCATCACCAAAAGTGGTAAAGCCCATGTGGCTGCTGTTCAGTTCGCCAAGCATGTCGTTAAGCAAAATGCTTAAATCATTTCTGTTTGTAATGTTTGGTAAAAAGAACTTGTACTTTTCACGCATATTTTTCCAGTTAATGCCGTGGAATTTTTCATCGTAAAAATTTACTTCTACTTTAGCCCACGCTTCGTTAAACATTTGGGCAAACTCTTCTTGCAGGTTGCGGCGAAAAGTATAACTTATAGGGATGGGTTCTATCTTATTTGTTTCAAGATTTAGCTTTGCAATAGTGCCACCTGTAATAATAAAATATTTGCCATCATTTTCCACCACATTAAAAAATGTACCATCCCCTATCTTCTCTGTTCTGTTGGGCACAAATGGTTCAATTACTGTTTTCCAAATCGCATTGTTTCCTTCGGCATGGTCGCTTAAATACACCACTGTAGTTTTTTCGCCTTTCTGAAAAACATAGGCCCCATCCTGGCTGCCAAATGCAGGGCTGATGCGTTCTATACGTTCCATTATTTTGCTTAGATCCACAGTAACGGATGAATCTTTTTTCTTAGTAGTATCTTTTTTAAACAGCTCATTGTATTTCTCCATTTTAAATGCATCGTCCCATTTCTCCAGCGGCATGCGGTAAATATGGGCACCATCGAGCCCAAACGGATAGGAGGGTTTTGTTTGGTTGGTGGTAAAATAAATATACTTACCATCGGGGCTCCATGCCGGGCTCGATTCGGTAACACCACTATTCGTAAGGTTGACGCTTTTGTCTTCCTTAACATTGTATAAAAAAATATCATGTTCAAAATTGCGGAAGGCGCAGTACACAATCCAATCGCCGCCGGGGCTAAAAGCAGCATAGGCTTCTCTTTCCAGACCCCAAAATTCATCTCTGGCAATTGTTTTTACATCCATGGTTTTAAGATCCATCAGGCATAGTTCGTTTTTGCCTTTGTAAAAGGTAAGCCTGGTGCGGCTTTTATTGTAAGTTAGTGTTCGGTGATCTACGCTAAATCTTGTTAGTTCCTGCGGTGCGGCAGCACTATCTGCCCGTATTATAAACAGGTTAAGGTAGCCATTTACAGTTTGGGTAAAAATGAGCGTTTTATTATCTGCCTTCCAAATGATTTCGGTGGCACGTTCGGCATTGCCCTTGTTAATTTGCTGTACTATTTTTCCTTCAATATCACTTACAAAAATTTCGCCACGGCTTATGAAGGCCAGTTTCTTTCCATCGGGGCTTACATCAAACGCAGTAATTTTTCCTTTAACATCATAATCCTGGTCTTTACTTAAAATATTATTGCGGGTAATGGTTACCGGCACATGCTGGGCTTTGGCAGCGGCAACATCGTATAGCCATAATTGATAATCTTTTTGGAAAACAATTTTGCCACCATTGGCATTTACCTGCGCAGCTTTAACAGATGTAGTAAAATTTGTAAGTGCCGATTTTTTGCCATTGGCAATGGTAAAAAGATTGTATTCTCCGGTGCCTTCATCGCTCATAAAATAGAGGTTGCCTTTACTATCAAGCGTAGCGCCAAAATCTTTGCCTTCGTAATCGGTGTAGCGTTTGTACTGTTTTGTGGCCGGGTTGTAAGATTGTATGTCGGGGTTAAAAGGGCCTTTGTAACGCTTACGTTGCAGTTGATTGCTGCTTTCCCAGGTATCGTTAAAAAATATTTCGCCGGTGGTGGGATGGCCGGCAATATTATGATCGAATGAAAATAAATAATCATTAAAAAGCCGCTGTGGTGTACCGCCGTTGAGGCCTACTTTGTAGGCTGCTTCCCGGTTATAGCGGCTGCTGCTAAAATATATGGTCTGGCTGTTCCAGCCCCAGCAGTTCATTACATCATTGGCCGAGTGGAAGGTAAGTTGCTTTATATCGCCACCGCCAAGCGGCATGGTATATACATCATTATTACCATATTGGTTGCTGGTAAAAGCCAGCCATTTGCCATCGGGTGAAACACGGGGATTGCTTTCATTGCCCGGCATAGCGGTTACCCTTACAGCTTGTCCGCCCTTGCTGTCGGTTTTCCAGATATCGCTTTCAAAGCAAAAATAAATAGTGCTGCCATCGGGTGTTAGCGAAGGATTACTAAGAAAGAAAGCTTCTTGCTGTGCCATTACATTGGTGGTAAAAAATACCAACAGGCATGCCAATAATTTTTTCATAACAGTTTCTGCATTTTGGATTTTGGATTTTAAAGATGCGGCAAAGAAAATTTGTTACCAATTTTCTTTGATGAATGGCTGGTAAAGAAATAATGTGCATTGAACGTAACCAATAGCGGCTGGCTAATACATACCAAAAGAGGCTGCCTTTATTAAGACAGCCTCCTAAAAAATAAGCCAATTCTAAAGATTCTTTTCTACCACTACTGCTGTGCCATAAGCCAGCACTTCGGTAACGCCCTGCATAACTTCGTTGGCATCGTACCGCATATTAATAATGGCATTGGCGCCCCGCTTTTGGGCATCTTCCTGCATGTGCTGAAATGCTTCTTCACGGGTTTTTTCGCACAGCTCCTGATAAATGGAAATTTTGCCGCCAAACAGTGTTTGGAAACCACCGGCAATATTGCCCAGCAGGCTTCGGCTACGCACTACAATGCCACGTACCACGCCACACTGCTTTACTATTTTGTAACCTTCCAGCTGTGTGGAGGTGGTAATCATATTAATATCCATAGTTGATAATTGTTTGCCCGAAAGGTAAACTTTAGATTGGAATATTATGGATAACAGTGCTTTATCATTCTGCAACCTTATTGCTGCAAACACAGCATCGGTATATGTGTATGAAATGCGAGTTGTTTTGTATGACTTTTAGTAAAAATACTGGCCAGCCAGTTGTGCTGATGCGGAATTACTATCAGCCAGTCTACACCATGGTCGAACACATATTGATTAACAGATTCACTCAGGTCTTTGCCATCGAGCAATGTTAATTCAAAAGTTCTTCTTTTAA
>JAYUTQ010000750.1:0-2248 GCA_043755055.1 Chitinophagaceae bacterium
CGTCCGCAGCACATGTACATGCGTGTTGCCGTAGGCATCCATAAGCATGATATTGAAAATGCCATCAAAACCTACCACTTAATGAGTGAGCGTTGGATGACACATGCAACGCCTACTTTATTCAACGCCGGTACACCAAAACCGCAAATGAGTTCCTGCTTTTTGTTGACCATGAAGGAAGACAGCATCGACGGTATTTACGATACATTAAAGCAAACAGCCAAAATCTCCCAAAGTGCCGGTGGCATTGGGTTAGCTATCCATAACATACGTGCTACCGGAAGCTATATTGGCGGCACCAATGGTACAAGTAACGGTATTATTCCTATGCTGCGGGTATTTAACGATACTGCCCGTTATGTAGATCAGGGCGGTGGAAAGCGCAAGGGTGCATTTGCCATTTACCTGGAGCCATGGCACGCCGATGTATTTGAATTTTTAGACCTGCGTAAAAACCATGGCAAAGAAGAGATGCGGGCCCGTGATTTATTTTTTGCCCTTTGGATGAGCGACTTATTTATGAAAAGGGTGGAAGCCAACGACGATTGGAGCCTGTTTTGCCCTAACGAAGCACCCGGCCTTAGCGATTGCTGGGGACCTGAATTTGAAAAACTATACCTGCAACATGAAGCAAATGGCAAAGCCCGTAAAGTGGTAAAAGCCCAGGAGCTTTGGTTTAAAATACTGGAATCGCAAATAGAAACTGGCACGCCTTATCTGTTGTACAAAGATGCCGCCAATGGCAAAAGCAATCAGCAAAACCTTGGTACGATTAAGAGCAGTAACCTGTGTACGGAAATAATGGAGTACACAAGCCCCGAAGAAGTGGCGGTGTGTAATCTGGCATCAATGGCCTTGCCACGTTTTGTAATCGATGGTAAATTCGATCATCAAAAATTATACGAGGTAACCTTTCAGGTAACCAAAAACCTGAATGCAGTTATTGACAATAACTATTACCCGATTGAAGAAGCCCGTAACTCCAACATGAAGCACAGGCCTGTTGGTTTGGGTGTACAAGGTTTGGCTGATGTATTCATTTTGCTTCGCCTGCCTTTTGAAAGTGATTTGGCTAAAATGCTTAACAAAAACATTTTCGAAACCATCTACTTTGCTGCCATGACGGCCAGTAAAGATTTGGCCAAAGAACAAGGTACCTACGAAACATACGAAGGTTCTCCGGTTTCAAAAGGTATTTTCCAGTTTGATATGTGGGGCGTAACCCCAACCGACCGTTGGGATTGGGCTGCATTAAAAGCAGAAGTAAAACAATATGGTGTTCGTAATTCACTATTGGTAGCACCTATGCCCACTGCCTCCACGTCACAAATTTTTGGTAACAACGAGTGCTTTGAACCATACACCAGTAATATCTACACCCGTCGTGTATTGAGCGGTGAGTTCATTATTGTAAATAAGCATTTGCTGAAAGACCTTGTAAGCCTTGGCCTTTGGAACAACAGCATGAAGAATAAGATTATAGCTGCGAATGGCTCCATCCAAAATATTGCAGAAATACCTGCGGATATAAAAGAGTTGTACAAAACCGTTTGGGAAATAAAGCAGCGTAACCTGATAGATATGGCCGCAGATCGTGGTGCCTACATCTGCCAAAGTCAATCGCTTAATTTGTTTGTGGATAGCCCAACCGTCAGTAAACTGACTTCCATGCATTTTTATGGCTGGAAAAAAGGACTGAAAACCGGTATGTATTACCTCCGCAGCCAGGCCGCTACACAAGCCGTGCAGTTTACGGTAGAAAAACAAGGCAGCGAAGATGTGGCGCCTGTAATTCCACAAGTAGACCAAAACGCAAAAACGGATCTCGACATTGAACCAACCTTTATAGAAGGCGAAACCTGCACCATGCAAGATGGCTGCGTTAGCTGTGGATCTTAATTGTGAAAATTGATTTGTTAGCCCTGAGTAAGAAATCGAGAAAAGTGAATAGTCAGCCGTGAGTATTCCCAAAACATTAAAAGTTTGCTGTAAGGCAAACTTTTAATGTTTACGGACAAAGATGTCCCAAATCACAAAACCGCTTTGCGGAGAGTCACCCTTCTCCGCCAGGAGAAGGGCCGGGGATGAGGCCAACCCGACGTTTAGTACACTTGCATTCAATTAGCCTCCAAACTCACCACTCACCACTCACGTCTCACCACTCACGTCTCACTCACTATTCCCGTTTCACGTATTTTCACCGCATGATTACAGAAAGAGAAATTCGTTTTATGCAAATGGCTATAGC
>JAYUTQ010000751.1:0-4934 GCA_043755055.1 Chitinophagaceae bacterium
CAATTGATTAATAACTGCCTGACATCCTTACATAAGGATAAAAAAGACAAAACAGCACTTGCTATATGTGAATGTCAGATAGATAAGTTAGACAGGCATTTTACAAACAAAGAGTTTAAAAAGTTTACTACGTCAAGGGTTATAGACATTTCCGGATTGATTAATCAGGATAGTAATTTAGAGAAGCAAATTCAGGAATGTTTTAAAAGTTCAGGGAAAACGATTTTAATACAAGTAGAAGGATTTGAGAATGAATTTATAGCAGATTGTAAAGAAAGTATTTTAAGTAATACAGAGAAAAAACTGGACGATAGGGCATTGACAAATTTTTGTAATTGCCAGTTAAGCCTGGTGAAAAATAAAAAAATATCGGATGCTGAAATGAAAACACTCAGTAATCCCAATTCACTGCTTTTTTATGAAGTGATGTTTACCTGTGGCAGCCCATATGCTGAAGGTGGAATGAATGATTTGGGCTGGAACACAAAATCTGAAATGGATATAACAGGACCGGCAAATGATACTATCAACACACTTTCTTTAAACGGCATGACTTATGTTAAAATGAAAACAGGAAGTATGGTTCAGGTTTGGTTATTTGACACAGGTGCAACAGATTTATTAATTAATGAAGAAATGGAATCTGTTTTAAAAAGTGAAAATCTGATATCTGAGGCAAGTTATTTAGGAATTGGTGAGTATGAAATGGCCAACGGAATGATAAACACCTGCCGAAAATATTTGATGAGCAACATTACCATAGGAAAATTTACAGTAAAAAATATAGTTGTAGCTGTTACTACAAAAGGCAAAAGAATAATAGTTGGGAAAGGCCTTTTAAATAAATTTAGTAGCTACATCATTAACAATAAAAATAATACTTTGATATTAAACAGATGAAAACCTACCATCATAAAATATTTCAGAAACGGATAAAAATCAATAAAAGGGTAAGGCATTTTGCTCTGTACATTGTTACTTGTTTCTTGTTGCTTTCTTTGGCCTCCTGCGGTGTGTACACTTTTAAAGACATCAGCATACCGGCAGATATACAAAGTGTAAAACTGAATTTTTTTCAAAATAAAGCCCGTTATATCAATCCGCAATTAGCTCCTAAACTCAACGAAAAATTTCAGCAGAAAATAGTTACCCAAACAAAGCTTAAACGCAGCACCAGCGACGAAGCCGATTATGTAATTAGTGGAAGCATCACCGAATATTTTGTTTCTACCGCAGGTGTTAGTAACCAGCAGGTAAGCACCAGCAACCTCAATGTAGGTATTCATATTACACTGAAAAACAATAAGAAGGTTGAGACAAAGGAATACGATATCAGCAAAGCATTTCCTTTTAGCGGACAAAGAACCTTACAGGAAGTAGAAAACAGTATTATAGATGAAATAGTAAGAGGCATTACCGACGAGATTTTTAACCGTCTTTTCTCTGAATGGTAACTATCAGTTACATTTAATCTTTCGCAAATAACTTTGGCTACCATAATTAACGATATTAAACAGCAATACGCTGGTGCAAACCTTTGGCACCAGCATTTTCCATGGTTTTCGCTTGGGCATTTGCTGGAGGCTGCAGCCCAAAAAAATACTCAGGGTTTTCAGTCAGCTTCGCAAAAAGCAGCTATTTATTTTAATGATGTGCAAAGGCTTCACTTTTTGCTCCATCAGCAAGAAATATATGTGGCCGAAATATTGGCAACCTATAATGTGGGTAAAGAAACCATTTCTGAAACCGAAGAAGTATATGCTGTAAAATCTGAAGAGGAAACAGAAATTAAAGAAGCCGAAATAGACGAAACGGAAATAACAGCGGCTGAACAAGACACCATTTTTAACACAGAGGAACCTGTAATTGTAGCCGATCAGCTTGATACAGTTGTAGCAGAAATATTTGAAATAAGAAAGCCAGATGATGCGGCATTTGAAACTGAAGAGCAAACTACCCAATTAGAAGCTTTGCCTGATGAGGAGCCAATTACATTGGAAACTAAGGTTAAAGAAGAAGTGATTCCGGAAGTAGCGATTGAAGAAATATTAGAAGAAGCCCCAATCGCAACAATTATGGCTGAAATTCCGGATGCAGCACCAACAACTGAACTCACTTTAGATACAGGTGGTGAAACTGAAATAGAAACAGAAGTGCCTTTTTACGCTGAAATTAATGAAGCTGAAACAGCCGGGACAGAAGCAGTAGAATTAGAGGAAGCGATAGAAATGCCGCAAACCAGCCAGGACGAAAGCTACGACCCCGACGATACAGACGGCCCCGAGGACATTAAAAGGCAGGAGCCGGAACTGCTTAACGTTATGGATATTGCCGCCGAAAAGTTTGAACCCACCAATATGAGCCAGTCGCTGGCCGAAGTGTCCAAACAGTTTAAAGAAGAAAACAAGGAAGAGGAATTGGAACTGCCGGTAGAAGTGTACCATACGGTAGATTATTTTGCATCGCAAGGCATTAAGCTGGTGCTGGAACCAAGGGCCGACGACAAGTTTGGCCAGCAATTGAAAAGTTTTACGAGCTGGCTTAAGCAAATGAAAAAACTGCCAGCCACAAAAATGAGTGATAAAGAACATGATCCGATTGTTGAAAATATAGCCTCTATTTCCTTGCAGGAAAGAGAGGTGCTAACCGAGAGTATGGCAGAAGTACTGATGAAGCAGGGTAAGGAAGCGCAGGCCATAGAAGTGTGGCAAAAATTGAGTTTGCTGCATCCCGAAAAATCCCATTACTTTGCCGCCTTGATTGAAAAAACAAAAGTTTAAAAAATGACCATTTTATTTTTAGTGTTGATAGTATTGGCTTCAGCCATTTTGGGTTTCTTAATTCTTGTACAAAACCCAAAAGGTGGCGGATTACAAGGTAATGTAGGCGGCTTTGGTAATCAGTTTATGGGCGTAAAGCAAACTACTGATGTACTTGAAAAAGGAACCTGGATTTTTGCAGGTGTTATTGCCGTGCTGTGTTTGGTTTCCGTTTTGTTTTTTAGCACTGGCAGCACCAAAACCAATTTAGACAGGAATTTTAACGCACCGGCACAAAAAACTGCACCCGTTACAGCACCTGCCACTACGCCTGCTGCACCTACAACTGCACCGGCAACCACAACCCCTCCAACTAAGTAACCATTTGTAAATATTCTTTTAAAACCCTGCCTTTTTTGGCGGGGTTTTTATTGTAATTTTCTTTTTTTAGAAATCCATCCGAAAATGTTTAAAAAAATTATACTGGCCGGTTTTGTTATAGCATTAGCAGCGGCGGGGTTTGCATGGTACACATTTAAAACCTCCAAAACCGGTTTTACAAGCAACTATAAAATATTGTACATCCGTACGAATGACGCAAATAAAGACGCCGTTTTAAAAGCACTTAAAAAAGACAGCATCACCAATATTCGCTCATTTGAATGGCTGGCGGGCTACAAAAAATTATGGGACAATGTAAAGCCGGGTCGCTATAAAGTTAAAGCCGGCATTAGTGTGTACGATTTGGTTACACAGCTTCGCAACGGGCAGCAAACGCCGGTAGATTTTGTTATCAGCCGAAAAATTAGAATCAAGGAAGATTTTGCCCGGATGGTAGGTAATAATTTTGAATGCGACTCGGCTCAATTGATGCAGTTTCTAAACAACAATGACAGCCTCAAACATTTTGGCCTCGATACTACTACCTGGCTCACAGCTATCCTCCACAATACCTATTCCATTCCATGGACATATTCGCCGTCAAAAATTTTCAGGAAATTGTACAACGATCAGGAAGCATTCTGGGCTAAGGATGGCCGCAGCGAAAAAGCAAAAAAAATGGGTTATTCACCTAAAGAAATTTATACCCTTGCATCTATCGTTTACAGCGAAACCAACCTGGATAAAGACAAGCCCAACGTAGCAAGTGTGTACCTTAACCGACTTACCAAGGGCATGAAATTACAAGCTGATCCTACACTCATTTTTGCAGTAAAAGACTTTACCATTAAACGGGTTTTAAATGTACACATGCAGGTAAAATCACCTTATAACACTTATATGTACACCGGCTTGCCGCCCGGTCCCATTTGCACTGTCGATGCAGGCACTGTTAATGCGGTACTAAATGCACCCAAAACAGATTTTATTTTCTTTGTGGCCGAACCTGGCTTAACAGGCGCTTCTTCTTTTAGTTCCACCTTGGCAGAGCATAATAAATATGCAAAGGCTTATCAGGTATGGCTTGGTGGCTATTTAAGAAAAAAGGCAGAGCAGGATAAAGCCAAAAAGGACTCCATAGCCAAAGCCACACAACCATGACGAGGTTCGAAAGATTTGTAATTGGCCTTTCGCCGATCGCTTGGTTACTCAGGCAATCGAAGAAGGTTTTTTTGCCGGGTTTTGAAGGCGTTCCGTTATACGATGTACTGATATTTTTTGTGCAACAAGTAAAAAAAATTGGCTTTACAGAAAGGGCATCTGCCATCTCTTTTAATTTTTTAATGGCCATTCCTGCCGGCATGATTTTCTTGTTTACATTGGTGCCTTACCTGCCGGTAAGTAAGGAATTTACAAAACAACTTTTGGTTGCTGTTAAAGACATTTTACAAAACACCAAAACCTACGAAATGGTACGCACCGTTATTATCGATGTGCTTACCACACCACGTAGTGGCTTGCTTTCTTTCAGTTTTATTGCAGCCTTATTTTTTGCATCCAACGCTATGATGGGCGTAATGCGAACTTTCGATCGCAGCTTTTTTGAAGAGCGGAAACGCAGGTTTTTGTACAAACGCTGGACAGCAATCAAACTCACTTTCCTGCTGTTGTTGCTGGTATTTGGGTCTATCCTTTTACTTACTACTCAGGGTTCTATTAAAAAAGCATTTCACAATAGCCTGGGCCTTACCAACACTACCGTTTCGGCCATCGTAACCTACACACGTTTTGTTA
>JAYUTQ010000752.1:0-2243 GCA_043755055.1 Chitinophagaceae bacterium
AAAGACTATGCCCTGTTATGGTTAATTTTTTTATTCTACCATCCGAGGCCGAAGAGTCTATGGTAACATTCGGAGTGCTTGAAAAATTATTGTAATAAGAATTGTAACCCATAGCTATAGGTAGTAAATCGGCAGTGCCCTGTGCTGTTCTGCTTACTTTGGCGTCTATAGTTACCGCATCAGAAGTTAATCCGGTATAGCTATGAATTCTAGAGGTGTTTAATGGCCCTTCAAGTCTTGTGCCACCCTCCGCCCACAGGCGAATTTTACGTGGGTTTACATTAGTACCTGCTCCAGTAATATCCAAAGCATCTGATGTAAAAAGTGCGTAGCCTATTTTACCGGCATTTATTTCTTTACTCACCAGGTTGGCACCAAATTCTAAACTATTTACGCCATTTATTTTTACTCCCCCATTAATGTGTAGCAGCGCAGTTGGGTCTGCTACACCTATACCTACATTACCACCAGGCTCTACATTTACCCTTAAAAACACACTGGCAATATTGCCAGCTGTAGTAGTAACCGGGCTTGTATAAATATTAAAATTGCCAGTAACAGGGTCCATTTCGGCACCACTTGTATAGCCAGTAACTAAAGTGCGTCGGCCAAAATTATAATAGCTGTTAAAGTGTATGCCGGGAAAATTACTTTCTATACTTACACCATATGTGTTATCCCCAAAAATAGCATGGGTATTGCTTACTTTGCTATTTACTACCAACCCGGCTTTGCTAGGTGAGACGGTGCCAATACCTACGTTTTGTGCAAAAGGTTTAAGGCCTATAATAATAACAGAAACCAATAACCATTTTTTCATTGTTATATGCTTTTAGTGGTGAAGATAATTGATAATAAGCTAAAACGAATGCCATAAAAAGGGGATGTTTATGGGCATCCCCATGCACCGGTTCGTGTTCCACGAACCGGAAGCTGTTTGGCGTCCTGAAATCATTCTGGTAGGTGGGACACGAACCAGTGCGGAGGGAAAACCAGTTTTTATAAAGACCCTTAATAGCCACATGGTAAAATTAAATTGTATAATATCCCAGGCTATTAGCCCGTATTGTACAATTGTTAATGTCTGCCTAAGCATGCCAGTTTAAACCCTATAAAGATTCATCATTTGCATTGGCTGTTTTATCAGGATGGCAATACCAATTATGGAAAGGTAAATGACATTATGTATTCCTCAATACCCATACTTTCCCTTCCATCTTTCCCTTAAAAATTTTCTCAATTCCTCTTCTCTGGTATTTTTTCCGGGGCTGTAAAACGTAGTGTTGGTAAGGCCTTCGGGCAAATATTCCTGTTCTATAAAATTGCCTTCGCCGCTATGGCTGTATTGGTAATTGTTACCGTAGCCCTGCTCTTTCATAAACTTAGTTGGGGCATTTCGTAAGTGCAGGGGCACGGGTGCATCGCTATGTTTACGAACTGCTTCCATAGCAAGGTCTATGGCTAAGTACGCAGCATTGCTTTTGGGTGATGATGCCAGATACGTAACACATTGCGCCAAAATAATCCGCCCTTCGGGATAGCCGATTTTATTAACCGCTTCAAAACAGGCATTGGCCATTACAATGGCCGTGGGGTTAGCATTGCCTATATCTTCACTAGCAAAAATTACCATACGCCGGGCAATGAATTTGATGTCTTCTCCTGCCGTTATCATACGGGCCAGCCAGTACACGGCACCGTTGGGGTCGCTGCCACGCATACTTTTTATAAAGGCACTAATGATGTCGTAATGCTGTTCGCCTTTTTTATCGTACAGGGCTATTTTTTGCTGGGCTATTTTCATTACCAGTTCGTCTGTAATTTCCACCCCCGCCCTTTGGGCACCCCCGCCAGCGGGGGATAATGGTGCAGTCTCTCCGCTATTTTCATAGGATGGGTTATCTAATGAACCAGCCACCAACTCCAGTAAATTCAGCAGCTTTCTTGCATCGCCGCCGCTGATGCGGATAAGGGCTTCGGTTTCTTTTAAATCAATGTTTTTTGCTGCCAGCCAGGCATCTTTTGTTATGGCTTGTTTTAGCAAACCAACAAGTTGTTCGTTAGTTAAAGTTCGCAATACAAAAACCTGGCAGCGGCTTAGCAAGGCGCTGTTTACTTCAAAAGAGGGGTTCTCTGTAGTTGCACCAATGAGGGTAATAATGCCCTTTTCTACCGCACCCAGCAAAGCATCCTGCTGCCCTTTGTTAAAGCGGTGTATTTCATCGATGAATAAAATAACACCG
>JAYUTQ010000753.1:0-2242 GCA_043755055.1 Chitinophagaceae bacterium
GCAAAGCAGGATTATTCCATGCCGCACTGGCATCGGCTGTAATAGTTGCTGGCTGTACGTTTCCCAGTGCTGTGATGGAGGGAGAGGGGCTTAACTTCAAAAAATTAAAAACGCTGTTGCCGCCAAGTGTTTGTGCAATGGATAATTGACAATTAATAATAGATAATTGCAGAATTATTAGATAGAAAATTCTTTTTGATACTAACATGTAGGGCAATTCATTTTCCATTATCAAATGGCATATTATCCATTATCTTTTCAAATAACGTTGTATTTCTTTCTTGGTATCCCTTTCTTTAATGGTATTGCGTTTGTCATGGATCTGTTTGCCTTTGCCGAGGCCTATTTCCATTTTGGCCCAGCCGTTTTCGTTAAAGAAAATTTTAAGGGGAACGATGGTGTAACCTTTTTCTTTGGTTTTGGCTTCCAGCTTTTTCAGTTCCTTTTTGTTGAGCAGCAGTTTTCGTTCCTGTGTAGGTAAATGATTGTAAATGGTGCCCAGTTTATACTCGGAAATGTGCAGGCTTTTAACGTACAATTCGCCTTTATCAAAAAAGCAATAGGCATCATTAAAACTGGCTTTGCCGCCCCGTAACGATTTTACCTCCGTACCCGTAAGCACAAGCCCGGCCGTGTATTGGGCCTCTATATAATATTCGTGGTATGCTGCTTTGTTGCTAATGCTCATGGATAGTACTTAGTACAAAGTAATTAGTATAAAGACTTGTACAATTTTTTGCGATAATCTACAAAGATATGGGCATGGCTTTTGCAAATAGAAAAGTAAACTAGGTAAAGGCTTGTGAAAATGGTTACAGTCAAATGGATGCAGTCATTTGAACGGAGTCCCGAAATAATCGGGATTTACAACGTACGCCAATGTCGCTTCATAATAGTACTAAGCCTGGCTAATCCCGAAAAAATCGGGACAAGCAAAAAAGCTACGACTTAAACAAATCGAGCATTACAGCAAGTTTGTCCTTTAAATCTTTGCGGTTTACTATAAAATCGAGGAAGCCGTGTTCCAGCAAAAATTCGCTACGCTGAAAGCCTTTGGGCAAATCTTTTTTGATGGTTTCTTTAATAACCCTGGGGCCGGCAAAGCCAATAAGGGCGTCGGGTTCGGCTATTATAATATCGCCAAGCATGGCGAACGAAGCTGTGGTGCCGCCAAAAGTAGGGTCGGTACAAAGGCTGATATAAGGAATTTTGGCATCGCTCAACTGGCTTAGTTTGCCGCTTGTTTTGGCCAGTTGCATCAGGCTAAAAGCACTTTCCATCATACGGGCACCACCGCTTTTATTAATAATCATAAACGGAATATGGTGCTCAATACAATAATCGACACCCCGGGCTATTTTTTCTCCCATTACACTGCCGAGGCTGCCGCCGATAAATTCAAAATCCATACAAGCTATTACAAAATCGTGGCCATGTGTTTTGCCCACAGCTACGCTAATAGAATCGTTGAGGTCGGTTTTGGCATAGGTCTCTGTAAGGCGTTTACCGTAAGGTTTCAGGTCTGTAAAGCCTAAAAAGTCTTTTGATTTAATGTTGGTAAATAGTTCAGTGTATTCCTTTTCATCAAATAAAATGTCAAAGTATTCTTCGCTGCCAATGCGGTGGTGGTAGGCACATTTGGGGCAGGTGTACAGGTTTTCTTTTAGCTCCATTACCGTGCAGGTGTACTTGCAACTTGGGCATTTTATCCAAAGGCCATCCGGTGCATCCCTTTTTTCGGCCGTGGTTGTTTGTATGTTTTTGTGTTTCCGCTTAAACCAGCTTCGTTTTTCTTTCGCTTCTACGGTTTCCAGTTCTTCTCCTGAAAGGTTTACTTCAAAGTCGTCGATGGATTTTATCTTTTCGGTCATGGTCTTTATTTCTTTTTGCCAGGTAAATGGCATGTAATATGGGTTTGCAAATAAAGGGATTTTCTATTCAATGGTCAATAGTGTGGGTTTATTAAGTCAATAGTCATTCGGTCAGTAGGGAATGAGTATTTCGAACAATTCTTATTGAGTCTTCAAATATAAAAAACCTGAAGGCAAAAGTGGATAGGATTTTTTGGTAGGAACAAAAGCAATTTTCTTAGCCGTTGTTTGTTTTTTCATCACTATAGCCGTCAACTTACGACTATGTGTAGAGCCGTAGGCTCGATTTTGTATTGTAACAACGGATTTTAATCCGTTGAACAATGACATAATATATATCGTGCCTAAGGCGCTTTAAGCTACTTGTTAGG
>JAYUTQ010000754.1:0-11659 GCA_043755055.1 Chitinophagaceae bacterium
AAGGGTTGGTGTGTCGTTATTTTAAAACAATATTTATATTTTTTCGATGAAAAATTATTTGCTGAAATGTGCTGTTGCCGCTTCCATGTTTGTTGGCGTATCATCCTGCAAAAAACTCTATGATTTAAAGCCGCAAAACGTGCTGGATGCCACACAGGCTTACCAAACGGTGAGTGATGCGGATGCAGCGGTAGTAGGTATTTATGGTCAGTTTATGGGTCTTGCAGAAAGGTATGTACTACTAAATGAACTGCGTGGCGATATGGTACAATACACAGAAAATGCTGATGGATACTTAAAGCAGTTAAGCAGCCATACCGTTACGGATGATAATCCATGGGCCAATCCACGTCCTTTTTACGAAGTGATTATTAACTGTAATGATGTATTAAAGAATTTTGACATCATGAAACGGGAGAACAAAATGAAGATTGCCGAATACAATCAGCGCTACTCAGATATTGCCTGTCTCCGTTCATTTTTATATTTGCAATTGGGCATACATTATGGCGAAGTGCCTTATGTAACCGATGCACTTACCACTGTGGATGCTATTAGAGATGCATCTAAGTTTCCAAAACTTTCTTTTAATGCACTGCTTGACAGCCTTGTAAATTTTACAGCTGCTTTGCCATTTAAAGATCCTTATCCTGCAGGTACATCGCTTAATGTAAGTGTGGATGGATATACAACGCCTAAGTTTTTCGCATTTAAAAAAATGATTATTGGTGATATTAATCTTTGGCGTGGTAATTACAGGGCGGCAGCTACAAGCTACCGTGAGATTATGGAAACGGCTACAGCGGGTGCCACAGGAGCAAGATACTATATGCAATACCGTGTTGGTTGGAACGGATCTGCAGAAGATGCATATATCGCTTACAGCCGTGCCGGCGATGCATCTACTTTAATAACCGAAGGTTCGCAATGGCGTTATATGTTCGAAAGGCCACAGGATAACGGCTTTGATTATGAGTGGCTTTGGGTAATGCCTTTTGACTATAAGTTTAAGCCGGATAATCCCTTCGTAAAATTGTATTCACCCATTGGCGGACAATATTTATTAAAGCCATCTCAGGATGCGATAGACCGCTGGAACAACCAAACGCAACGTGCAACAGGTGTAGCTGGTACTACTAATGGCCTGCCGTACGATGCCCGTGGTCAACTAAGTTGGAAAATGATTGGTGGTCGCCCCACCATCATGAAGAACCTGTACAATTATATTCAGAACAGTACAAACATGGCTTTGAATCCTTTGCAAAAAACAAGCAAATGGTTCCTGATGAGGCAAACACATTTGCACCTGCATTTTGCCGAAGCTGCAAACAGAGAAGGGCGTTATGGTCTTGCTTTTGGGTTAACAAATTCTGGAATTGCAGCTGTATATCCGCCACCAACCGGCGACAGAACAAATTTTCAAAACACATTGTGGGATAGCTATCCATATAATTTTGACGCAAGAAATGGTGACGCACCTTATTTCAGAGCCGATTGGTATCGCAATATCGGAATCCGTGCAAGGGCTAACTTAACCTCTTTCCCAATCACAAATCCTGCTGATAGCATGATGCAGATTGAAACCGGAATTATTGAAGAGTTAGCTCTGGAAAATGGTTTTGAAGGTACAAGATGGCCCGACCTTGTTAGGATTGCATTACGTAGAAACGACCCGGCTTATCTGGCAGATAAAATATTTGCCAAGCTTCAAAAAGATGGAATTCCCGGTGCCGATGCTACAAGGGTAAGGCTAATGAATAAAGCCAATTGGTACCTTCCTTTTAAATTGTAAATTTCTCATAGTTGGTGTTTTTAATACAGAGGGGTTGTGTGTGCTTGTCATGCCAGCCCTTTTTTTTGTAAAGAAATACACTTTCACTTCAAGCATTTTTATATGAAATCATTCAAAGCATTCCTGCCAATTTTATTACTATCAAATATGGCAATACCAGCAATGGCACAAAAAACCGGTAATGATGTAACGGCTCCATTACATGCTTTAAAGCCCGATTACATTACGCCTTACGGTGCGCCAACCGCACAAAATGTAAAGCAGGTTTTAGACAAAGTCTTTAATTATCTAAGTGCAACCACACCCGCCCAATTTGTAGACAAGCGAGCCAATACCGCCGTAACAGACCTTGCTAAAATAGATACCAACACCGTGCTGGCCAAAGCCGATTTTAGGCTAAGCAGCTACGAGTGGGGTGTAACGTATGCTGGCATGTTGGCAGCAGGCGAAGCCACAGGCGACGAACGCTACACCAACTATACCAAAGAACGTATTGGCTTTATTGCTGATGCAATGCCCGCCTTTACAGCATTATACAAAAAATTTCCTAAGCGTACCAATCCGCTGAATCAGCAAATGAACCCACATGCATTAGATGATGCAGGTGCCGTTTGTGCAGCTATGATAAAGACTAAACGCGTCAGTAATAATCAAAATCTTATGCCATTAATTATAAACCTGATCAACTACATTTCTACCAAAGAATACCGCCTGCCGGATGGTACCATTGCCCGTAACAGGCCACAAAAAAATACGCTTTGGCTGGATGATATGTTTATGGCTTTACCCGCCCTTGCACAAATGGGCAAGCTTACCGGCGACAATAAATACTACGATGATTGTGTTAAGCAAGTGCTTCAATATTCGGCCCGCATGTTTAATAAGGATAAAAATGTTTACATGCATGGCTGGGTAGAAGAGATGGACGACCATCCGCAATTTCATTGGGGCCGGGCCAATGGATGGGCATTGATGGCCATGACCGAATTACTGGACGTACTACCCGAAACCCACCCCGGCCGCAAAGCCGTTTTAGACCAGTTCCGTTTGTTGGCAAAAGGCTTAACAGCTTATCAATCCGGCGAAGGATTTTGGCACCAACTACTCGATAGAACCGACAGTTATCTGGAAACATCTGCAACCGCCATTTACAGTTACTGCCTGGCCCGTGCCGTAAACAAAGGCTGGATTAATAGCAAAGCCTATGCCCCTGCCGCCATCCTTGCCTGGAATGCTGTTACCACCAAAGTAAACGACAAAGGACAGGTAGAAGGAACATGCGTTGGCACAGGTATGGCTTTCGACCCGGCTTTTTATTATTACCGCCCCATCAATGTTTTTGCTGCACACGGCTATGGCCCTGTATTATTAGCAGGTGCCGAAATAACCACTTTGCTAAAGCACTTTACTTTTGATATCAACGACAGCTCGTTGCAGTTGGTAAAATAGGCCTCCCTGCCCTCCAAAGGAGGGTTCTTGAACCGTGTTTTTCTCTGAAACTTAAAAATATTCTGGAATAAAGCCCCTTCTTTGGAGGGGTTTAGGGCGGGTTTTTGTTATGTTGGAAAACTAACATTTACCTAACCATTTCATGCAGGGAAGCATTCTTGAATCCGTCCATGGCATCGTGTTCGACCCGGCTCATCATACCGACGATATCGACCACAAAACCCAACTGGTGTATGCCCATTTAAAGCAGCAATATTTTGGTGGTGGTTTTAGTATTTACGGCTGGTATTAGCCGCAGATTGATTTTGGTTTGGCTGCAATAAAAACGATATGACACCTATTACTCATCCTTATTAAAAGCATGTATGAAAACTCGGTTTATTTTTCTCGTTTGGTTCAGTTTGATGGTGCTTGCCATCAATGCCCAACCCTATACGCCAACTGCCGAAAATTTGGCCACCCGCAAGCAATTTCAGGATATGAAGTTTGGCATGTTTGTTCATTGGGGCGCCTCCAGTTTATTGGGTGCAGGGGAGTGGGTAATGAATATCCGGAATATTAAAGTGAAAGATTATACACGGCTATTGGAGGTTTTTAACCCACAACAGTTTAATGCAGCCGAATGGGTGGCATCGGCCAAAAGTGCCGGTATGAAATACATCGTTTTTGTAACCCGGCACCACGATGGTTTTTCTAATTGGGACACCAAACAAAGCGATTGGAAAATTACAAATACCCCGTATGGAAAAGATGTGCTGAAAATGCTGGCCGAGGAATGTAAAAAGCAGGATATGAAACTGGGGCTGTATTATTCTACCCTGGACTGGTACCGCAATGACTACCCATACGAGACCGGCCGAACCGGCAAGGGCACGGGTCGCACACAAAAAAGCAACTACGCTTCTTATCTGCGGTTTATGAAGAATCAGTTAACCGAATTGCTGACTAATTATGGTGAAGTAATGTCTATCTGGTTCGATGGGCACTGGGACCAAACAAATCCGGAAGGCAGTGCAGACAGGGCTTCAAGAATCGACTGGAAATACGAAGAGATTTATTCGTTAATACATAGGTTGCAGCCCAATTGCATGATTGGCAACAACCACCACCTGAGCCCGTTGCCCGGAGAAGATTTTCAAATGTTTGAGAAAGACTTGCCCGGTCAAAATAAATCCGGTTTTAGTTTTCAGGAAGCATCCCAAAGTCTGCCACTGGAAACCTGCGAAACCATGAACGGCTCCTGGGGATACAACATCACCGACAATAATCACAAAACGGTAAAGGAACTCGTTCACTACCTGGTAAAAGCTGCCAGCCTTAACACCAATTTTTTACTAAACATAGGCCCTATGGCTAGTGGAAAAATTCAGACCGAATTTGTGGACACATTAAAACAAATGGGCAACTGGATGCAGCAATATGGCGAAACCATTACCGGCACCCGTGGCAACATCATGGATACACAGGACTGGGGCGTGGTAACATCCAAAAATAAAAAGCTATATGTGCATGCGCTGAAAGCAGGGGGCCGAAACTATATTTTTATGCCTAGCGTACAGCCTCAGATAACGGCTGCTTTTTTATATGGAACAAAGCAAAAACTCGTTTACAAGCAACAGGCTGAAGGAATATTTATTTACCTTGATGGCATCGCTTTAGATGCCGTGGACACAGTTATTGAATTGACGATTAAATAGTCGATTTGCAGGTTGCATTTAAAATTGTCGCACATCAAAACTTTGTAAATACGAACGAAAAGCTACTGGAAGTCAACTCTTTAGGGGACAGGTGGCTAAAAAGGTTGCGACAATTTTAATTGCACCCGATTTACGGGGTGCATTTGTTAATGCCCGTTACAATAAATATATTCGGCTTCAAATTATTCTCACCAACGATTACTTTCAACTCAAATAAATGCCCATGCACCGTAGAAATTTTATTAAAGCCACAGGCATCACAGCAGCCTCCGCGGCTATATTATCTGGCGAAACTTTATTTGCCCAAAAGCCCGGCGAAGCCAAAGTGAAAATGGGCATTATTGGTGTGGGTGCAAGAGGTTTAAACCATTTGGATTTATTGCTCAGAAGGGCTGATGTGGAGTTAATATCCATTTGCGATATAGATGATAAAACGTTGACCACTGCAAAGGCTATGATTACCAAAAGCGGTAAAAAAATGCCACAGATTTTTACCGGAGATAACAGTGCCTGGAAGAAAATGCTGGACATGAAAAATGTGCTTGATGGGATATTGATTGTAACCCCATGGGAACTGCATAAGGAAATGATTATTACTTCGCTGGAAGCAGGAATAAAATATGTAGGTACGGAGGTAATATTAGGCATCACATTACAGGATCATTGGGATGTGGTACATGCGGCAGAGAAACACAAAGCCCATGTAATGATGCTGGAAAACGTATGCTACCGCCGCGATGTAATGGCGGTTTTAAACATGGTGCGGCAGGGCTTATTTGGCGAAATGATACACCTGCAGGGCGGCTACCAACACGACCTGCGGGAAGTGAAATTTAACGACGGCCTTGGCTATTATGGCAAAGGTGTGGAGTTTGGTGAAAAGGGATATTCAGAAGCCAGGTGGCGGACGGAACATTCCGTTCATCGTAACGGCGACCTGTATCCTACGCATGGTATTGGGCCAATTGCCAACTACATTAATATCAATCGTGGTAACCGTTTTGTGTCGCTGTGTTCGTTTAGCAGTAAGGCACGTGGGCTGCATAACCATGTGATAAAAGGTGGTGGCGTTAACCACCCAAATGCCAGAGTAAGTTTTAAATTGGGCGATGTGGTAACAACAAACATCAACTGTGTAAATGGCGAAACGATTTTGCTGCAACACGATACTAATTTGCCAAGGCCTTACTCTCTTGGTTTTAGGGTGCAGGGCAGCGAAGGGTTATGGATGGATGTAAATAAAAGTATCTATATAGAAGGCCAAAGTGCTAAAGCACACCAATGGGATGCAGCCCAAACATGGCTGGATAAATACGACCATCCGCTATGGGCAAAGTATAGTAAAGATGCAGCAGGTGCAGGCCATGGCGGAATGGATTTTTTTGTAATCCATGCTTTTATAGAATCTGTAAAACGTAAAACTGCTACACCTTTAGATGTGTATGATGCGGCTGCATGGAGTGCCATTACACCTTTGAGTGAACAAAGCATTGCATTGGGAAATGAAACCGTAGAGTTCCCGGATTTTACCGGTGGCCAATGGATGTATAGAAAGCCGGTGTTTGCATTGAATGATGATTATTAATTTTTGTGAGACCAGCTGTTGAGCCTTGATGCAGCCACATTGGCGAACGTTTTTAATCCCGTAGAATTACGGGACTCCATTCAGCTGATTGCTACTATTTAACCCATTCATCTCTCACTTACAAAACCGATTCATGCTCCAATCTGTTTTATCTGATTTTGGGTTGGATGAAGCTACTTCCAAAATACAACCATTTGGCAATGGCCTTATTAATAGCACCTGTAAGGTAGATACCCCAAATGGTAGTTTTATTTTGCAACGGATCAATATGGCTGTATTTAAAGTGCCGGAGGCTATAATGCACAATATCAGTCTTGTGGCTAATTGGTGTAGCAAGTATTATCCAAAATATTTATTTACTACTCCGGTGTTTTCTGTAACAGGAAACGTACTTGTATTGCAGGAGGGTGAATACTTTAGGCTGTTTCCTTTTGTACAAAATTCGCATAGCATAGATGTGGTAACCACACCTGCACAGGCTTATGAAGCTGCTACGCAGTTTGGCAGGTTTACCAAACTGCTATCAAGCTTCGATGCTTCTCAACTCAGGACTACCATTCCTGATTTTCACAACCTAAAACTACGTTACCAGCAGTTTCTGCAATCGCTGACAACCGGCAACCAGCAACGGATTGCTGCATCTGCGACGCTAATAATAACTTTAAAGCGGCACTCAAATATTGTAGATCAATATGTTTCCATATTGTCCAATCCGGATTTTAAAATCAGGGTTACGCACCACGACACCAAAATCAGCAATGTATTATTCGATAGTGAGGATAAAGGTATTTGTGTTATAGATTTAGATACACTGATGCCCGGATTTTTTATTAGCGATGTAGGTGATATGATGCGAACTTACCTGTGCCCTGTTAGCGAAGAAGAAACCGACTACAGCAAAATACAAGTGCGTAAAGATTATTACAAAGCCATTGTACAAGGCTATTTTAATGAAATGCAAAACGAACTTACCGAAACCGAAACAGGCTATTTTTTTTACGCAGGTACGTTTATGATTTACATGCAGGCATTACGCTTTCTTACAGATTATCTAAATAACGATATCTACTACGGTGAAAAATATCCGGGACAAAATTTTATACGAGCCGGTAATCAGGCAGTTTTATTGCAAAGATTTTTGGAAATGGGTTTGTTGTAGGAACACGCCTCTAGGCGTGTTCCTACAAGGCGTGTTCCTACAAATCCTACATTCTTTTCACCACAATTTTCTCATTCATATCAGCTTCTACGGCTTTTCTAAATTCCAGCAATTGCGGGTAGGATGCGGCTTTAACCACATGCTCCGTTATTTCCAGTGCGGTGGTTATTGTTATCAGTTTAGTGGCTTCGTTCCAGGTATAGGCACAATTGTATTTGGCAAATGGATAGGTAATTGTTTTTTCTTTTGGTAAATTATCTATACCAAAACCTTCGGGTAAATGGTAAACCGTTGTGTCTTTTGCCTGATAAGGAAAGGCGAAATAATAATCCTGTATTCGCTTTTCGGAATCGGGAATGTCTTCGTCGAAAAGTGGATACAGCCTCGGTTGCAAAAACATTTTACTACCTGTTTTAAAGGCGGGCAGTTGGTCGTATTCCATTTTAGCATTTATACGATAAGGCTTTTCAAAACGGGTGCCGTTGGTAACGGTTACCACATCTGGCTGTTTCCATTCGATGGCTTTTATCAGGTACCTTCTTTTATCGTCTTCGCTTTGCTGATATGTGTAAGCCACTTGCTGTTGTTTAAATTCTCCTGTACCTGTAATGCTAGCTTCGGCTTTGCCGGTACCGTCTTCGTTGAGTTCTATTTGTGTACTGCTGGTAAAAATATTGTTAGATGGCTTGCTGGCTGGCGTATTTACAAGTACCCCGCCATTTTCTGTAACCAATAAGGCTTTTCGGTTTTCGGTAAAATCGCCCAGTTCCCCAAAGTCCTCCGTTTGGCTGGTACACTCCAGCCAGATAGAATCTTTTTCCTGCGGAATACAAAGGATAATGTGGTCAAATGGATCGGACGGAAAATCTTCCAAAGCCGGAATGGCATTGGCTCCTGAATTGATGACGGCGTAGTGGCTTTTAATACCTACCACATTTAATGCTGCCTGCATGTAGTTACTCAGGGCTTTGCAATCCCCGTATTTTTTTTCCTGCACAAAATCTGCGGGGAATGGCTGAAAGCCACCAATTCCTAACTGAATACTTACGTATCGCATGTTTTTTTGCAGGTAGTTATAAATCAGTTTTGCTTTTTCTATGTCGGTAGTGGTTTCTTTGGTTAGCGATTGAATTACAGCTTTGCCTTTTTCAGATAGCTGATTCCGGTTTCCAATCAGGCGGTGGTTCCATTCGCCAAAGTTTTTCCAGCTCGTCATATCTCCTTCGTAATCATCCAGCTTAAATTTATTGGGTGCCAATAGTATTTGTGGTGCATAACGTGAAGAAGAACCATTGTGCTTTTCCGATTTTTTGGCTACCAGATTTTTGGCCTCCCAACTATAAGTATTGCCGTCGATATTTGATATAAGACCCGGCACTTGATGAGCATTGATCACTTTGTAGCGCAGACCCAGTTCTGAAGGAACCACTACGGTATATTTAAAATGCTCAACGGCTGTGTAAGGATTTTGTATGGTGTTTTTTGGATAACTAAGTATGCCCTTGAACTTTATACTATAAATTTTTTCAACAGTAATAGGGTAGGATGGGGCAGTAACTTTAAAGTAAGTTGTTTTGCCATCTTCCACCAATCCTTCGCCAAAAGATGCAGTTTGCATTTCCTTTTTGGTGTAGGTATTTACTTTGGTTCCTACAGCATTGTAAACATTTATTTCAGCAGCATCCAGGTAATTGAACTTGCTCGACGTAGCACCAAAACTTAAATGATGGCTGCCGTCCTCGTTGAGTATTGTTACAATTTCATGTATTTCTAACATGGCACTGTTGATGTCTTTCACAGTAAAATTTTGCACGTCTTCTCTCATTACCGCATCCGCATTTTTTTTCAACGAATCCGGGATGCTTAAGGCAGAATATTTGCTTCCAATGGGTAATCCGGCAAGCTGAGCCATTGCCAGTTGCGAACTAATAAAGGCTACTATAAAAATTGAAGCTTTTTTAAACATCATGTTTTGGGATATTATTTCTTCTTTTTTATCACAATCTGCTCGTTAAGCATTGCAGCCATTTTTTTATAATATTCTTTTACATCGGGGTATTCTTCGGCACTGTATTGTGGTCGCCTAAAATCCAGGGTGATTCTGAAACTCAGCGTACTTTCATCTTTCTGCATAATTCGGGTTAGCACAATACTGGTGTCGGGCATTATCATCGTCATATTTTTTGGCAGTTCCTCAAATTCGTAATTATCGGCAATGTTGTAGCCGCCCATAATGGTATAATATTGGTTAAAACCAAAGTCCACATCGGTCTGCCGTTTTTCGGCCACAAAGGGGTTTTTTCCAAACTGGTTAAACAGGTTGTAGGGAATAAAAGTGTAATCACCACTAGACTGTAATTTGCCCGAAAAATTCAATTTTTGTTCGAATGGCAACGTGTCATTTGTTAGGTTTTTTACCTCTAACGAATCAATTTTTAATGTAATACCTTCTTGTGCCGAGAGTTGGTTATTTAGCTTACCCGTGTTGTAGTTTTTGGTGCTGATGTTTCTTGCATAGTCAAAACTATTAATTAATGCTTCGCCTTTTACTTCACCTTTTTCATTTACCTCAATATGTATGGCCGTAGTTTGTTTTAGCTTCCGGTTGTAATCGTTAATGCTGGCAAAACCACCTGCTTTTTTATCTACAATAAAACCTTCGGTTAGCTGTACATCGTAGGGTATCAAGTGTGGCGGATTGTATTTATCCGAGGCATCCAGCACGTAGGGTAATCCATCGGCTTCAGTATATACATAGGTAGCATCAAACTGGCTAAGCAGCGGATAGGTGGTATTTACTTTACCATTTTCCCGGGTACTTACAAGGCAGGGGTAGGCTTTTATACCAGCATCTTTAAGTAGTGTAAGCAATATCAGATTAATGTCTCCGCTAGTGCCGCTTTTTTTATCCCATGCATCTTTTATGCCATCCGAACCGCGGCTGTTTTGCCCGGTCCAATCCATATTTTTTTGTACATACTTGTAAATGAGTTCAATTTTTTCTTTGGGAGTTTTAGCCTGTTTGGCAAGAGCGATTATCTCATTTGTGCCCGATAAATTTTTGCCAATTTGCCGGCCAAACCATTCAGCTTCAAGCAGCTCTTCGGTAAGCTTTTCCCAGGTGGTGCGAAAAGATTGGCTCCTGCCACCAGGTGGATTATAACCAGCCAGTTGAAAATCAATTCTTTGATAATAATCTTTTAAGCCTGAATGAAAAGGTTCGTTTCGAAGTGCAGGGATGTTCCGCATAATATACCAGGTGCCTTCTCTATCGTTTTGCGGCTTTGTAATTTCTACCTGCTGCCGGCGTGTAAGCTGGTAGGTAAAATCGAAATAGGAAGGAATTAAAAGATTATATGCACTGTATCTTACAGCCATATTGCTTTGAAAAGTCCAGTCGTCGATGCTTACATTGCCACTATTTTTATAACTGCGGTATTTATATTCCACCACAGAACCCACTTTTACATTGGGGAAGGCAAAAGAAATAACCGAATAATTCTCATCTATATTTTTATCAAAAATGAGCGACTTTTCCAGTTTGGTTGTTACAATATTCCCGGCATCATCCAGATTATACACCATGCCTGTAAGGCCGCTAATATCCTCGTACCGCCCCTTGCTATAGTAGTAAATTTTTACATCTGCTTCCTGTATGCCTTTTTCTTTTAAAATTTTAATCCGCACCCGCCTGTCGGTTTGTACATTCCACGAAGAGAGGTTTTCTATTATTTGTACTTCGCCTATGTCCATCAGGTAAAGGGCTTCGCTATCGGGGTCAAAATCGCAGATCTTCATCTCCAGATCGGCCTTATCTATTTTTCCAAATGCAGGAAGTTTATCCTGTGCCATTGCAATGCATACAAACAAAATGGCGCTAAGAGTAGTTACAATATGTTTCATCAATTGCTTTTAGTATTGGTATCCAATATTAAGCGATGAAATGCTTATGACCAACGATTGTTACATGCTTTCTA
>JAYUTQ010000755.1:0-11643 GCA_043755055.1 Chitinophagaceae bacterium
CCTTGCAAATGGCGAATTACTCCATCCTATGCAGGATGCCTTTATAAAATTCGATGGCTTTCAGTGCGGCTATTGCACACCCGGCCAAATAATGAGTGCCGTAGCCTGTGTTAGAGAAGGGCATACCGATACACCAGACGAAATAAGAGAATATATGAGTGGTAATATCTGCCGCTGTGGTGCTTACAGCAATATTGTGGATGCCATTGTATACGCAAAACAGGGAGGAAAAACAATATGAACCAATTTCAATACACAAGGCCTGCTACGCAAAAAGCAGCCATTGGCGAAATGGCAAAAGGCAGCCCGGCATTTCTTGCAGGCGGTACCAACCTGATAGACCTCATGAAAAATGGCGTGTCTGCACCGGATAAATTGGTGGATATTAATAACCTGCCAATGGCCGCTATTACAAAAACACCAACCGGCATCCGAATAGGCGCCCTGGCGAAAAATTCGGTGGTGGCAGAGCATGAACTGATTACAAAAAACTTTCCGTTATTATCATTGGCTTTGCAGGCAGGCGCATCGCCACAGTTACGTAATATGGCTACCGTTGGTGGCAATATGATGCAGCGAACAAGGTGCGGCTATTTTTACGACACCACCATGCCATGTAATAAACGCCAGCCCGGCAGCGGCTGTGCCGCAGTTGGCGGTTACAATCGTATGCATGCCATTTTTGGCACCAGCGATAAATGCATAGCCGTTCACCCAAGCGATATGTGCGTAGCACTTGTGGCCTTAGATGCAGTGGTTATAGTGGCCGGGCCCAAAGGCGAAAGAAAAATTCCGTTTGCAGATTTTCACCGCCTGCCCGGTGATATGCCCGAAAAAGACAATACATTACAAAAGGGAGAATTGATTATTGCCACAGAGATTCCAAACAACAATTTAAGCAAACATGTACACTATTTAAAAATCCGTGACAGGGCTTCGTATGCATTTGCGTTGGTTTCTGTAGCCGCCGCCTTAAACCTAAATGGCAATACCATTAAAGATGTTCGGCTGGCTATGGGCGGTGTGGCACATAAACCATGGCGGCTTACCGAAGCAGAAAAATTTCTGAAAGGGAAATCCGCTACCGAGGCAGTTTTTAAAGAGGCTGCCACAATTGCCATGAAAGGCGCAAAAAGTTTTGGCGAAAACGATTTTAAATTAACCATGGCCCCAAATGCCATTGTAGAAGCATTAAAATCGGCCATCCTGTAGAGACGCCATGCTGGCGTCTAAATACAGGTGGACAAATTAAAAACAATAAAAAACCATTAGGGCGTAACCCGGCCGTAAAGCCGTCTATGTTCATTGGTTTAAACTGGCCGGGTCGGGCTTTCCGTTTCAATTTTTTTGGCCAATCTTTTACCCCTTTAGGGGATAGGAGCCCGGCCAAAAAAGATTTCCACTACAATCCCTTACGCTTCCAAAACAACACAACCCATCTATTATGCCAAACGAAAAAGAAGAAACCATAAGCCGGGTAGACGGCATACAAAAAGTAACCGGCAAGGCTAAATATTTTGCAGAATTTAAGGTACCCAATATGGCATATTGCGTAATGGCTACCAGCACCATTACCCGTGGCCTCATCACCGCCATAGATACCAAAAAGGCAGAAAATGCACCCGGTGTACTATCCGTTTTTACCCACCTTAATATGCCCGAAATACCCGGCAATGCCACTGCCCCTAATCCTGCTAACCTGCCATCAGGCGGTCAGCAGTACAGAATATTTGGCAGCGATCAGATACTCTTTAATGGCCAACCCATTGCTATGGTAATAGCCGATACTTTAGAACGGGCACAATATGGAGCTTCCCTCATAAAATCTACCTATCAAAAAGACACATTTCGTACCAATATAGAAACGGAAAAGGATAAAGGCGTAGCACCAAAACGTGGCAACGGCGATTACAAACGTGGCGAAGAAGGTGCGTATAAAAATGCCCCGGTAATAATAGAAGAAAACTACACCATGCCCATGGAAACCCACAACCCCATGGAGTTACATGGCATACTGGCAAGTTGGGAAGGCGATGATAAAGTAACCGTTTATGCCAAAACACAGGGCGTAAAAAGTACGCAGAGCGCCATTATGAGGGCATTTAAACTAACAGAAAAAAATGTGCAGGTATATTCAGAATTTGTAGGCGGCGGCTTTGGTATGGCTTTACGCACCTGGCCACAGGAAATAGCCGTAGTAGCGGCTGCAAAAAAAATCGGACGCCCGGTAAAGTTTGTAATGACGAGGCCACAAATGTTTACCATGGTTGGTTACCGCCCGGCCACCTTGCAAAAAGTGGGTCTTGGTGCTACTGCCGATGGAAAACTTACAGGCATTTACCACGAAGCCACCGGCGTTACAAGCACCTACGACGATTTTACAGAGGGCACCGTTAACATGTCTAAATCTATGTATGCCTGCCCAAATGTGCAAACCAAATACCGTATTGTGCCATTAGATATTGGTGTGCCCATCTGGATGCGTGGTCCCGGCGAAGCTACCGGTGCCTTTGCATTGGAATCTGCTATGGACGAACTTAGTTACAAACTAAAAATAGATCCCATAGAGTTACGCATCCGCAACCATGCAGATACAGACCCTGAAAAAAAATTACCATACAGCAGTAAATATTTAAAAGAAGCCTACGCAGCCGGTGCTGAAAAAATTGGCTGGTTTAAACGCAACCCCGAACCCCGCAGCATGAAGGCCGGCGAATGGCTGGTTGGTTACGGTATGAGTTCCGGCACGTTTGGTGCGTTTAGAGGTACTGCCCAATCCAAGGCCATATTAAAAGCCGACGGAAGCCTTACTTTACAAAGTGCAGCCAGCGATATTGGCCCCGGAACCGGCACTTCCATGACACAGATAGCACATGAAACATTGGGGCTTCCTGTTAATAAAATTAAGTTCGAACTGGGTGATTCCTCGTATCCGCAGGGCGGCACACAAGGCGGTTCGTCTATGAACGCTTCGCTTGGCTCGGCAGTACATGCCGTGTGTACTGCGGTAAAAAAGGCTCTGGCTAAAATGGCCACTACCAAAGAAGGTTCACCGCTTGCTGGTATGAATGCCGAAGAACTTTCGTTCGAGGCCGGAGTGATTTATGCAACTGCCGAACGCAGTAAAAAATTGTCTTTTGCAGAAGTACTGCAACTGCACAACCTGCCAATGCTGGAACTAACCGAAATTTCCAAACCCGGCGATGAGCAAAAGCAATACTCCATGTATTCATTTTCAGTTCATTTTGTGGAAGTACATGTACACCCTGCTACCGGACAGGTAAGGGTAAAACGGGTAGTAAGTGTGGCAGATGCAGGAAAAATAGTTAGTCCTAAAACGGCTGCCAGCCAAATGATTGGCGGAGCTACCGGTGGTATTGGCATGGCTTTAACCGAAGAGGTGATTATAGACCATCGTTATGGCCGCATGGTGAATAATAATTTTGCAGACTACCACTTACCCGTAAGTGCCGACACACCGCATATAGACACCATTTTTATTGACAAACCAGACCCATACATAAACCCAATGGGGGCAAAAGGAATGGGAGAAATAGCATTGATAGGTTTTGCTGCCGCAGTTGCCAATGGCGTGTATCATGCCACCGGCAAGCGGATTCGGGAATTGCCTATTACGCCGGATAAGTTGCTATCATAGTCAATTGTCATTTGGTCATTAGTCATTAGTCATTAGGTCGATTGTTATAAGTCATTGATAATTGGCCATTTAACTAATAAAAATATGAGTCCTTACTAACTAATTAATGACTTATATACTTAGGTATTTTATACGCCAATTGGGTACAGTCTTTGCTATCACCCCAGCGGGGTGAAATGTTTGTAGCTATTAATTACGATTACGACATGCGACCCCATCGGGGTCGAACGTGGAATGAGTGTAATTTTTCTATAGACATGCAATCCCTTTGGGATTGAAATCAGGTTCATTTTTCTATAGTGCAGCAGGTGTGCGTACAAAACACCTAATCCTAATGACTTATAACCAATGACTATTGACTTTGCACTGATAATTTTATAAATTTTATTCGCTAACAATTGCACCATAATCAATAAATAATTCTTCTCCGCATCGGATGTATTTGACAGCCTCAAAAAATTCGCCGTCATTGATGGAAATCACATTCGGGTCGTCGGAATGGTTCAGGTAGTTTACCAGATCCATTACTTTAAAACCATAGTCTGGCACAAAATAATGTTCATCATCCCAAAGGCAGTAGGTTTCTATCAGATGCCTGGAATGCTGTGGCAGATCCTCCACTTCTGTTTTTGTAATTTTTATCCATTCGCCTACTCCTTTAGAAAACATATCCCTGCAGCCTTTTGGAATATCCCTTAAGGCAAATACGCCATTGCCATGTATGCCGGATGGCCGTATCATTACATAGGTATGTTCCTGTAAGTCAGTTAGCAGTTCCGCTTTTGTCATTTTGGTTTAATTTTAAAACTGTTTATCTAACAAAAATCCCGGCCAAAATAGGCCGGGATTTTTATGTAGTATTTTGATAAAAACTATTAATTAGCTTTTGTCATCTTAATGGTTTGGTTAAACTTCTCTCCCATTACAGTTACATTGTAATCACCTGCAGGAAGCATAGAAGCATTGAGTTCTTTTTGGTTTACACCCTTAACAAACTCCATGTTAATCTGCTGTACAGTTTTACCTGCTGCATCGCGGATGATGATAAATGCTTTACCGGCTTCTGGTGCATCTACTACAAGTTTGGTAGCAGAAACAACCGGATTAGGATACAAACCAATAGTGAAGTTTTTAGTTGTAAGGTTCAACTGACGTACTTCGCTGAATACAATTTCACCACTTGTTTCTACTTGCTTAATACGGTAGTACAAAATCTTGCTACCTAGGCGGCTGATATTTACATCAGGAATAGTGTAAGTATTGGATGTACGACCATTACGTAGTGCATTTACACGTGTAACATCAGTAAATACCCGTCCATCAACACTACGCTGAATATCAAAATACGCATTGTTTTCTTCGTTGTCAACAGTCCAGATTAAATCTGCATTGTCATCTTTCTTATTTGCGAAGAAGCTCAGGAATTTAGTTGGAAGTGAAATATTTCCAATAGTTGCAGTAGAAGTTGTAGTTCCAGGTGCACCACTTACTTGGTCGTAACTATTACCATTACTAACAACTACGCCTGAACGTGCATAATACAAACTGGCACCATCAGAAAAAACAGGTCCAGTAGCTAAAAACAAAGCTTTACCCATAGTTAAACCAGCTCCGCCATCGGGTAAAGTAACAAGTGCCACGTCAGAGGTCAATAATGGTCCCCCTGCAAAATTAATTTCCATAGCCTCGAAATCTACATTAGCCGTAAGAGCAAAAGCACCAACAGCCCCAGAATTTTGTATCATATAGTTATTATAACCACCTTCAATTGCAGTTTCAACAATCCATATTGCACTAGGGATATTATTCGTGGCAACAGTAACAGTAGGTGCTGGTGCAGCTGCAATACTTACAGCGACATTAAATTGCAAAGTTGAAATATTAACTGCTGGTATATTAACTGCACTTCTTATGTAAATTTTAACTCTGTTAGGAGCAGATCCCGGTCCCATGCTGGCTTGAATTCTTTGAGCATTCAAATTGCATATGGCTAAAAGAGAAAGTGCAATTGATATGATATAAAACTTTTTCATGTTAATCTATTTTAAGATTGATATTAAATTTATTGAGGTATTATTTGAAGTTTAACAGCACCAATTGCGCTACCCAAAGCAGTAATGTACAAGGCATCTCTGTCATTTGCAAGACCAGTATATCTAACAGTTTTATTCATATTCATGTCAGCAGGGCTATAAACAGGGGTCAAAACAGCACCAATAACACTACCTAATGCTGTTATGTACAATGCATCACGATCATTAGCTAAGCCTGTATATCTAACATTTGCGTTGTAATTAGCATTACCAGCATACATAATATTAAACCCACCAGAATTTAAATAATTCGTATTGGCAGTTCCCAAAACATTTCCTGCTGCAAGCGTTGTAAAATCTAAGCTAGGTGTGGCACCGGAAAGTGTTAAGTTTTTATAAAATCCTGCTGCATTGTTAGTAGAAATAGGCAAATGGTTTCTGTGACGTACAGTTACTGTGAAGTTGCCTGCATCCAGATTCTTAAAGTAAACTGGAGAACCATCTATATCTACAATGTCGCCATCTCTTTGTATCAATGCACTGCGGGTTTGCTGAAGGACAGAACCTGATGCTACCGGAGTTCTCAATTCTACATAAACCCAGTCAACTATGTTATTATTTGTTCCTAAGTCGTTATACATTGCCGGTGCAACAACTTCTTGAGCACCACCATTTAGTGTTGCCAAACTGTACGGTGCATTGCGGTAAGGCTCAGTTGTAGGCAATACAGTAGGAGCTACTCTTAAGGCATCATTCATTACACCTAAAGTTGGGTTAGCACCCTGCAACAAAGCCCTTGAATTCATCAGCAAAAAGCGATTCATACCAAAAACTTGTCCGCTTGTTACGCCGGTTAAGGCACCTGTTACTGTATTTAATGCTGCATCCTGATTACCACCTGTTAATGTCCACTCAGTACCGTTAAAACTCATACCACGGATATCAGATTCTGTACCTGTAAAACCAGGGTCGTTATAGGTACCTACTCCTGTAAGTGTTCCACCTGTAATATTGGTACTGGCTACAGGCCAATAAGCATTAGAATGCGATTCTGTGCGAACATGAGCATTAGGACTTTTGGCAAGTTTGGCCTGAGCACCTACTAAGGAAGTACCTGAATAAGTACCACTTGCATGAGATAATGAAATGGGGGTATAATTTGACGCAAGACCTACAGGAATTAACAAATTTGAAGAAGCGGCTGCCAATTCTCTTTGTGCAAAACCTGTTCCGTTGGTTTCTATAAATTTACTTACGCCTGCTCCTGTTACTGTGGCGGCGTTAGCTAAAGTAAAATTAAAATTTCCGGCCTGTATTTTACCATTGGTAAATAATAAAGACGTTCCTACTTTACAATTTCCGGTAAGGGAGGCGTTGGCTGCATTATCCATTTCTAAATTTGGAATTGCAAATCCGTTCATGTTTACAGTTTGTAAACTGGAACCTTTTAGAAGGATTTTTCCAGGTCCCTGAATGTTGGTGTTACTGGTAAGGTCTCCTTGAACGGTTACGGTGGCTCCTGTTTCTATAAAGAAAGTTGCATTGTCTATATACAACTGTGCCTGTGTGGCAATGCAGGAACCTAAACCAAGGGCTAGTGTTGGTATAAGGCGCTTCATAATGATGGGTTTAATAAATTTATAAATCTGGTACAAGATAAAAACATAATTACAAAAAATCAAGTTCAATTTAGCAAAGTGTGTGTTTACTTGAGTAAGCGGTGGTAAATACTTTATAAAGTGTTTGGAATTTGTAACCAAACGTTTAAAACATTAATACTACAAAACTCTTAAACAAGATTAACAAAATAACTTTTTTTTATCAACAAAACCAATACCACAAAGTGGGTATTTTAAAAGAAACCGATAATTCTGATAAATGTTACCCGCGTAACTGACTTTTCTTTCTTTAATTCTTTTTTTCAAGCTTCTGTATCCGCTTATTTTGAGCTAATATTTTTTTGTTTTGCTCAATTATATATAGCGTTAACTCCTCTACTTTTTCCATTAGCCTGTTTTGCATATCTCCAATACTAATACCACTGTTTTTAACCTCTTCTGCCGATGGAATGTTAGGCAGGTGCTGGTTTTCGGCAATATACGCTTCCAAATCGGGTAGTGAACGTAATTGGTACTTTTTTGCAAAAACATAATCGGGCCAGGCTGCTGCCACTTGTACTTTCAATTCTGTGCAAATTACTTTTCCGTTTATTGATAATTTATAGCCTGTTGCAGGAGATAAGGTTCCTATGCCAATCCTTCCATCTCCTGTAATACTCATAATGTCGCCGGCGGTACTGTGGTAAAAATTTAGTCTGTCGCTAGCTGCACCGGCAACAGCATTATAACCTGCAATATGCCAAAACCTGTTTGTTGCGGTATTAGACAGTTCTAATCTTGTGTAGTCCGAATTACTCGTTTCAAGCAACTTAAGCGTAGGTGAAGCAATTGTACTGTTGTGTGCTATTATTACTCTGCCAGAATCGATGTTGCCATTGGCATTTATACCGAGGTAATTATTAATCCGCACATTACCGCTACCCTGCAATGTTAGCGGCTGAAAGTAACCAAATGAAGTTCCTGCAGCGGCACTGTCTGTAGACGACCAATACCTATTATCGCCGGATAGTGCATCATACTGAAAGAACGAAGCATAACCATTGTTTATACGCTTGTAACCACTTGAAATTTCTGTATTAAACCCGAAAGTAGGAAAATTAGAGCCCACAACTGCCATAGTAAGGCCGGAGCTAGCAGCACTTGTTCTTGCCACAAGCACGTTAGAACCAACACTACCTTGAATTTGGAGCCTTGCCATAGTGGGGGTGGTAATGCCAATACCTACATTTTGGGCATGCAGCCATATCGGCAATGAAAAGCATATAATAAAAATCAGGCTTTTAAAATTTGTCCTCATGTTTTTTAGTTTTGAATATAAATCAACTGTTACTGATTAATCGACAATAAAAGTAGCGTACAACTAATACTAAATTGAAACAAGTGAGTAAAACAGGCTTTTGAATAAATAAACAGCTCAATAAATTTGAAATGGTATTTTTTACTCTAAACCCTAACAAGGTATGACTTTTAAAAGGTAAACCACCCTACCTATATTTTAGAAATATCCACTAAATAAAAGTTGATTCTTTACAAGTACTATTTTTACAGACATTTGCAACAATAAAAAAAATGTTTCAATGGCTTTAGAAATAAAAGTACCTACCGTAGGTGAAAGTATAACAGAAGTAACTCTTATTAAATGGACTAAGAAAGACGGTGATTATGTAGAAAGAGACGAAGTGATAGCAGAACTGGAAAGCGAAAAAGCCACTTTTGAAATAAATGCAGAACAGGCCGGTGTTTTAAAAATTTTAGCAAAAGAGGGTGATACACTAAAAATTGGAGATTTGGCCTGCAGTATAGACACTGATGCTCCAAAACCGGAGGCGCAGGAAGCAAGCGCCAAGGTTCAGGAGTCAGGTATCAAAGAACAAGAGCCAGACAACAAGATTCAAGAATCTACTGTTAAGCCTCAAGAAATAAGCTCAGCACCTGTTGCAGATGTAAAAGCATCGCCGGTGGCGGCCGCTATTATTGCCGATAAAAAAGTGGATACTAAAACCATTACCCCAAGTGGTGATGGTGGCAAAATAATGAAGCAGGATGTGCTTGCAGCATTGCAAAACCCGGGCCGTGTGCCGGGTGCCCCCATGTATAGCCGTGAGGATAAGCCTGAGAAAATGAGCAACCTCCGCAAAACCATTAGCCGCCGGCTGGTAGAAGCAAAAAATACGACTGCCATGCTTACCACTTTTAACGAAGTGGATATGAGCCGTATTATGGATCTGCGTAAACTTTACAAAGATTCATTTACCAAAACACACGGTGTAGGTCTTGGTTTTATGAGCTTTTTTATAAAAGCATGTACCTATGCCCTGCAAGAGTGGCCAAGCATTAATGCTTATATAGATGGAGAAAATATTGTTTACCATAATTACTGCGATATAAGTATTGCAGTAAGTGCCCCCAAAGGATTGGTAGTGCCCATTATTCGCAATGCCGAAAGCCTTAGTATGGCGGAGATAGAAAAGAAAGTAGTGGAACTTGCCGGCAAGGCCAAAGAAAGTAAACTGACGATGGAAGAAATGACCGGCGGAACATTTACCATAACCAATGGCGGCATATTTGGCAGCATGATGAGTACCCCGATTATTAACCTGCCACAGAGTGCCATATTAGGAATGCACAACATAATAGAACGCCCAATGGCTGTAAACGGACAGGTAGTTATAAAGCCAATGATGTACCTGGCACTTAGTTACGATCACCGAATTATAGATGGCCGTGAAAGTGTAAGTTTTTTGGTACGTGTTAAAAAATTACTCGAAAATCCTGAATTGTTATTGATGGGCAAAGACCCGGTGACATCTTTATTGGAGTTGTAAGAATTTGTTGGTAAACCTATAAGGTCTTTTGGGAACTTGCTACAATTTGCAGCTTCAAAAAGACTTTGTAGGTTTTTTGTTTACAATAGCTCCAAGCAAGCTTGTTACGAAAGCTTTCAAAATAAGTTAAGCATATTTCCTAACCCAAGGCTTCAGCCTTGGGATTTAATGAGTAACTATTAATGATGTGATTAAAACTGCTTCGTAGGTTCCCAAGGTTGAAGCCTTGGGTTAGGAAAGTAGCATCACCCTTTTAAATACTCAAGTTATTTTGCCACCTCACTAAGGTTTATCCAGAAATTATTTTGCATTTTTTTCAGAAAAAATCATACAGATTTTCCATACCATGTCCCGTTTCCACTCTTATATTAACTCGGCCAAAACAATAATTGATCAGTACAAAGGGCAGGAGCCGCTTGCTGTTTATTTAAAACAATTTTTTGCAGCCAATAAAAAATATGGCTCTAAAGACAGGAAGCAAATCGGATCGCTGTGCTACCATTATTACCGTGTAGCAAAAGCATTAAACTTTAAAGAGAAAGAAGACCAATTACTGGCTGCTACCTTTCTGTGCGAAAATCAGTTTTCGAATCTGCTGCAAGATTTAAAACCGGAATGGAACGATATCATCAGCAAAGATTTGGATGAAAAGAAAGCAATTTTAAAAGATGATTTTGATGCAAACAAACTCTTCTCTTTTACCGATGAACTGAGCGATGGGACAGATGCCAAAGCCTTTGCATTATCATTTTTACACCAGCCTCATTTTTTTCTGCGGCTTAGGCCGGGGCATGAAGAAATGGTTATTGCAAAATTGAAAGCACTGGCAGTTCCTTTTGAACAAATTACAAATAATTGCCTGGCGTTACCCAACGGTACAAAGCTGGATGAAGAAATAGCAATTGATAAAGAAGTAGTGGTGCAAGATTACAATTCGCAACGGGTAGGCGAAGCCATAAAACCTTTTATCATCACTCAGAACACACCTCTTACCGTGTGGGATTGCTGTGCTGCAAGCGGCGGAAAAAGTATCATGCTGTTTGATATAGATCGTACAATCAGATTCACCGTTTCCGACATTCGGTCTTCTATTTTACACAACCTGCAAAACCGATTTCAAAGAGCCGGATTGCAGCACTACCAAAGCTTTGTGGCCAATCTGGCTGCAGAAGAAGCTCATTTATCGGCCAACCAAAAATTTAATTTTGTGGTGGCAGATGTGCCTTGCACCGGAAGCGGAACATGGGCACGTACACCGGAGCAACTGTATTTTTTTAATAAGCATACTATTAATGAATTTGCTTTACGCCAGCAAAAAATCACAACTCATATAATTCCTCATATAGCCAATGGTGGCTATCTTATTTACATTACCTGTTCTGTTTTTAAAAAAGAGAATGAAAGCATGGCAACGTACATAGTAGAAAATTTTGGCCTGCAACTGATGGAGCAGAAATTACTGAAAGGTTACGATTGTTTAGCTGACAGTATGTTTGTTGCCATATTTA
>JAYUTQ010000756.1:0-11630 GCA_043755055.1 Chitinophagaceae bacterium
TAGCATTACGATCACCAGTAATGATGTGGAAATTGGCACCCAGCTTAACACCATTGTGGCCAACCGGATTTTTAATATTATTATAATTATCTACATTAAACTCCTGTGGAATCACATCAATAATCTGATCTCCGGCAGGAATATATGTTTTGCGTTGATCTGCAATCAATTGTTCAATTTCATGTTGGCGAATTTCTTCTTCGGCCGTTTGTCTTACAAGATCACCACGTGTTTGTAAACTTTTAATATGATGGCCCGCAATACCTACATATACTTCAGTAACTTCCAAATCGGGGTTACTTGCATGCATGTTAAGCATAGCCTGTTGTACAGCTAAAACAGTTGCATCGATGTTGAGCACCTGACCGTGCTGCACACCATTTGAGTTGGCTTTGCCAAAGCCAAGGATTTCTAATTTTCCGTATTCATTTTTTCGGCCGGCTATGGCAGCTATTTTTGTAGTGCCAATATCCAGCCCAACAATGATCGGGTTTTGATTTGTGTTTGTCATTATGATTGTGTTTTAGTTTTTATTTGTTAGAAGAAATTTATGATTAGCAATTAGAAAAATATCCTGTCTGTTAATAATCATTTTTCTTAGGCATTACTGCTTTGGGTTGTTTCGAATCCTGTGTAACTGGTCTTGGAGTAATAACGGTTGGTTGCTGTACCATAGGCTTTTGCTTTTGTGTGATGACTGTTGGTTTATTTTGTTTTGTTACAGGCTTTATTATCGTTAGTTTTTGTTGTGGTTTCTTAGGCTCAACCTGCTTTGCAATAATTGGCTCATCTATAATTCTGCTTTCGGTTTTTACTACATTATTTGTTTCTGTTCCTTCTGTGGGTTGAAGCGATGTTGAAGCCAATAATTCCTGTCGCAGCTTTTCATTTTTATCCACTCCAATTTTATATGTGGTATCGTTTGCTTCGGCTACCGTTTTATTTACCAGTTCTTCAAATTTTTTCATTGCTGCCTCAGTATCTATTACGCCTTCCTGTTTTCCTCTTAACGTTGCCACTATTTGTTTATCGTATCGCAGGTCTAAAATTTCGTATTTGTTTAACCCTACTTTACCAAATATTTTCCTGTAAAAAACAGATAACCGTTTTAGCTTTTCTTCATACGCATCAGCGCCACCAAATAATACTGTGTGGTTACCAATTGCCGGATACATTACATAAGCTGCATTTTCCACTATATCTATCTGCCCTAGTTGCAACAACAGCAGTGAATCCTTTCTTATAAAATTTCCCATTTTGCTAACCTGCTTCCAAAGAAGGCTGTCCGTCTTTGTCATCTTTGCATCACCATCAGGCACGTTGGTAAATACAGGCACATCTGCTATTTCGTTTACGCTCAGAGGCAGTACCACAGCGGCAGAATCCAAATAAAAACTTATACCGCCTCTTGTAAAGACCCTTGCCACCGGCATTCTTTCTGCAATACCTACATGCAACTGCTGTTGGTTATCTACAAAAATTTGAGCCTTACTAATCCATGGGTTTTTTTGTAGCGACCTTTCCAATTGTCGCAGATTTATCTGCTCCACTGCACTTCCTTCAATCTTTTGTTGCAGCTCATCTTCTAGCATTTTTTTAACTTCTGCTTCGCTGATAAACATCTCATTATTATAACCCTCTATTAAAATTTCTGTACCCTTACAAACCAGTTTATTATTGCGATGCATAGCACTTAAAAGCAATACAAACAATACAATACCGACAGCAGACCATAAGGTCATCCGCAGCATCTGTCTCCATTTATATTTACTTTGCTCCTTCATTTAGTCTACTATTTCAGCTACATTTTTTACCAACGCATCTATATCTCCTGCACCCGCCATTAATAATAGTTCGGGTTTATTATCAGCTACCCAATTAAGCATTGTTTCTTTTGATAGTAGCTGTATCTTTTCATGCCTCATTAATTCCAATATGGTATTGCTTGTTATACCATCCATCGGCAATTCCCTTGCAGGGTAAATTGGTAAAAGAAGCACCTCATCTGCCTTATCAAGTGCTGCTGCAAAACCGTCTGCCAAATCCCTGGTACGGCTAAAAAGATGGGGCTGAAAAACAATCGTCATTTTCCTTTTCGGGAATACACTTCTTGCTCCGCTAATCAAAGCATTCAACTCTTCCGGATGATGAGCGTAATCATCAATCACCACATGTTGTTCATTTTTAAGTACATATTCAAAACGCCTTTTTACACCTTTAAATGCAGCAACGGCTGCCTTTATTTTTTCATCATCAATACCTAATTGTTTGGCAATAGTTATGGCAACGAGTACATTCTCCACGTTGTGTAAGCCTCCAACATTCAGGTTTATATCCAGCAATTCAGCTCCCTTTACTTTCACATCAAACCAATAACTTCCATCATGTGTACGAAGAGCTGTTACATGTACATCGGCGCTATCATCATTTAACCCATAGGTTAATTGATGGCTTACATTTGCCTTGGCCAATCGATTCAAAGAGTTTCTTCTGATAAGCAAACCACCGGGTTTTGTTTTTTCAGCAAACTCAACAAATGCATCCTGCATGGCTTCGGCCGTACCGTAAATATCCAGGTGGTCCGGATCCATAGCTGTAAGCACTGCTATATCAGGGCTCAGTTTATGAAAACTCCTGTCGTACTCATCCGCTTCCACCACACATACATTGTTTTCGCTACTCCAAAAATTACTATTGTAGTTTACTGCAATGCCGCCCAAAAAAGCATTACAGCCAAAACCTGCGTGCCTTAGCACATGTCCAACCATTGAACTAATAGTTGTTTTACCATGTGTGCCACCGATACATATATTAAAAAAATCTGCTGTAATAATCTGTAGTACATCACTACGTTTTACCACATTGTAACCATTATCCCTGTACCAGTTTAATTCTTTGTGGTCTTTTGGCACAGCCGGTGTATATACCACCAGTTGAGCCTCTATATCCAGCAGTTCTATTGAATCTTCAAAATGAATTAATACTCCTTCGCTTTGTAGTTGCGTAGTAAGCACCGTAACTGTTTTATCGTAACCACTCACCTTTACCCCACGACTCAAAAAGAAACGTTCGATAGCACTCATACCAATGCCTCCGGCACCTACGAAGTATACATTTTTTATGTCGTTCAGTTTTATCATATTTACTTTCTCTAAAGATTTCTAATTATTTTTTAACCTAGCTTTTGTTCCCCGATTGAGCGACATTGGCGAACGTTTCTAATCCCGATTATTTCGGGACTCCGTTCAGGTTTAGTGCTACTATTGAACCATTCTAAAACCCAACCTTAACCGATACATTTTTATCTGCAAGATTCAAACGCCGGCATGGCGTATCTACATACATTTAATAATCTCTTTCGCTATTAACTCGTCCGCATTTCTAATTACTTCCTTTAAAATATTTTCACCCAACACATTTTTTAATTCCTCACTATTTGCCAATTCAATAACCGTATCAATCAACATTGTTTTTGTAAATTCATCTTTAATCAACATGGCTGCATTCTTATCTGCCAATACTTTAGCATTGTATGTTTGATGATCTTCTGCAGCAAAGGGATAAGGCACAAAAACGGTGGGTTTACCTGCAACACACAATTCAGCAACACTCATGGCACCTGCCCGGCTAATAACAATATCTGCGGCTGCATACGCCATTTCCATTTCTTTAATAAATTCATTTACCCAAATAAAAGATTTACCTGCCGCTGCCATTTTACCTTGCTCTGCAAATGGCTTTCCTGTTTGCCAAATCAGTTGCAGCTTATGATTTGCAAATTTCTCCAAACCCGCTTCCACGGCTTGATTGATAGAATTGGCACCAAGGCTTCCGCCTATAGAAAGCACAGTAGTTTTACTTGCATCCAGCCCAAAAAACTGAATCGCTTCCCTACGGCTTGCTTTCATTTCAGTAATCGCCTTTCTTACAGGATTACCGGTAATTACAATTTTACCAATTGAGAAAAATTTCTCCATACCGCCAGTTGCAACAAAAACTTTGGTGGCCTTTTTACCCAACATAATATTGGCCTTACCGGCAAATGCATTACTCTCATGTATAAAAGTGGAAATACCCCTTGCCTGTGCTGACCGCAATACCGGAAAACTGCTATAGCCGCCAACACCTATCACAGCATCAGGCTTAAAACGATTTAAAATTTTACGCACCTGAAAAAAACTGGATATCAGTTTAAAGGGCAAGCCAATATTTTTTATCAAAGAACTTCTGTTAAAACCCGCAATATCCAACCCCTCTATTTTGAAGCCAGCTTGTGGCACTTTTTCCATTTCCATTTTCCCCCTTGCACCAACAAATAAAAATTCTGCATCCGGCAGCTGTAATTTCAGTGCATTTGCAATGGCTATAGCAGGAAAAATATGCCCACCGGTTCCACCTCCTGCTATAATAAATTTTTTACTCATATTTTTTAAATAGTCATTTGGTCAATATGTCAATGGTCATTTAAATTATGCCAATCACTAGTTACAAATTTCTAACCCCCAACTACTGCTTTCCCTTCCATCTGCTCCACATTTCTGGCTACACTTAATATGACTCCTATAGCAAAACAGGTAAATAGAAATGACGTACCACCCATACTTACTAGTGGCAATGTTACCCCTGTTACCGGGAACAGGCCTACATTAACAGCCATATTAGCCATAGCCTGTATTACAAGACTAATACTTAAACCCAATGCTAAAAAAGCTCCGAACGCATAAGGACATTTTCTAAACAATCGAATACACCGATGCAAAAAAATCAGATAAATAAACAGGATAAAAACCCCTCCCATAATTCCGTATTCTTCAATAATTATAGCATAGATGTAATCACTGTAAGGATGTGGTAAAAAATTTCGCTGCTCACTATTACCCGGCCCTAAACCTATCCAACCACCTTTTGCAATAGCTATTTTAGCTTGCTGTACCTGGTAAGGACTTGCCTCATTTTTGGTGTATAAAAAATCCTGTATTCTGCGTACCCATGTTCCTATGCGGCCATGGCTCTTTGCCTTTGTTGTAAGTTCACTTCGTGTTGTATTATTTTCATTTGATTTATGTGTACTAACTGCCATCATTACCAAAATAGCAATTGGTAATGCAGCCACGCCAACAGCAAGCAAAAGGTGTTTTATCTGCACCCTGCCCATAAACATGATGATCATACTTGTAGCACCAACCAGTAAAGCTGTAGAAAGATTTGCCGGTGCAATCAATAAGCAAGTAAGCACTACCGGAGCCATCAATGGTAGAAACCCTTTTTTAAAGTCAGTAATCACATCTTTTTTTCTGCTCAACTGCCTTGCCAGGTACATAAACAAACCAAGCTTGGCCATATCGCTTGTTTGCAGGGTCATGTTCAGTATTGGCAGGCGAATCCAGCGATTGGCCTCATTTAGTTGTGCTCCAAAAATTAAAGTGTATAATAACAATGGAATACTTAACAAATAAACCCATAATGCAATACGACTGTATACTGTATAATTTACCCGATGGGCAAAATAGATAATGAGTACGCCACCAATAATAAAAGCTAACTGCTTAAATAAATAGAATTCGGTATTGCCTTTATTGTGCTTATACGCCAGTGAACCGGTACTGCTATATACAACCAACAAACTCGTCAATACCAATAACAATACAATACTCCATATCACTTTATCACCCCTGTAGAGTTTGCCACCATCATCTTTGTTAAAGAATGGCAGATTAATTTCGTTTGCTATGTTGCGTATGGTTTCCAAAAGTTATATTACAAATCTTTTACAGCATGCTTAAATTGATTTCCCCTGTCCTCATAGTTTTTAAATAAGTCGAAACTGGCACAAGCAGGACTTAGTAATACTGCATCTCCTTTTTCGGCTAACTTATATGCAGCTTTAGCTGCATCCTTTGCAGACTCAGTATCTACTATTATAGCAACCTTGTCTTTAAAAGCTGTATGAATTTTTTCATTGTCTTTTCCTAAACAAATAATAGCCTTTACTTTTTCTGTTACCAACTCTTCTATCAGTGTGTAATCATTGCCTTTATCTACACCACCAAGAATTAGGATGGTTGGTTTCTTCATACTTTCAAGTGCATACCAGGTGCTATTGATATTGGTAGCCTTACTATCGTTGATATACTCCACACCTTTAATAGTTGTAACAAATTCAAGGCGATGAGAAAGCCCGTTAAAAGTCTCCATAGACTCCCTTATTTTCTCGTTTCTGATACCCAACGATGTTGCTGCAATACCTGCTGCCATAGTGTTATATTGGTTGTGACGGCCCTGGATCGCAAAGTCGTAAATGCTCATTCTCATTTCTTCACTCTTATACCTGATTAGCATTTCCTCGTCTTTAATGTAAGCACCGTCTGTTTTAATTTCTTTCATAGAGAATGGGAGGGTTTTAGAATTTTTTAAATAAGTTGGTAAGTATTGCATCGTTACCGGATCATCAGCACAGTAAATAAAAACATCACTGGCTAACTGATTCTCGATGATGCGAAATTTTGAAGCTATATAGTTCTCGAATTTATAATCATACCTGTCTAAATGATCTTCTGTAATATTTACCAAAATGGCTATATCTGGTCTAAATGTTTTTATATCATCCAATTGAAAACTACTGATCTCTGCGATGTATAATGGCTTCGGGTCTTCCGCCATTTGTTTTGTGATGGAGTAACCAATATTACCAACCAAGGCACAATCCAAACCGGCAGTACTACAAATATGATAAAGCAAAGCTGTTGTGGTACTCTTACCATTACTACCTGTAATACCTACTATTTTACTATCTCCCTTATAGCGATAAGCCAACTCAAATTCACTAATAACAGCATTGCCCTTTTTTCTTATAGCCTGCATTACACTTGTTTTTTCTGGTATTCCAGGGCTTTTCATTATTTCGTCTGCCGTTAAAATCCGCTCCATGCTATGCCCGCCTTCTTCAAAATCAATACCTGCCTTTTGTAGTTCTGCTTTGTAAATTTCCTGCATCATACCACCATCACTTACAAACACATCATAGCCTTGCTGCTTACCGAGCAGAGCGGCTCCAACACCGCTTTCGCCACCACCAAGTATGATTAATTTTTGATACATTAATTTTTTTTATTTACCAAGGCTAAAGCAATGGGTTACTATTTTTATCTTATATTTTGATAGAAGTAATAAGGTTGTTTCACATTATCTAATCTTTAATGTTATTACACTCATTACTACACACATAATTGTTACGATCCAAAACCGGTTTGCAATTTTACTTTCATGATAACCGAGCTTTTGATAATGATGGTGCAACGGACTCATTAAGAAAACACGCCGCCCTTCGCCGTACTTTTTCTTAGTGTATTTAAAATAGCCTACCTGTATCATTACACTTAAACTCTCTATAAAAAACACCAGACAAAAAATAGGTATCAATAATTCCTTACGCACCATAATGGCTAATGAGGCAATGATACCGCCGAGTGCAAGGCTTCCGGTATCACCCATAAAAACCTGCGCCGGATAAGAGTTATACCAAAGAAATCCAATACATGCCCCTATAAAAGCACCTATAAAAATGGATAACTCTCCAAGGTTAGGGATGTACATAATATTAAGATATTCCGCAAACTTTATGTTGCCACTTACGTATGCAAACAGACCAAGGCCGATACCGATAATTGCTGAAGTACCTGTGGCTAACCCATCTAACCCATCTGTAATATTGGATCCATTACTTACTGCAGTTATAATAAAAATGACAACAAATATGTAAAGGATGTACGTGTAATCTTGCAATGCTTTTGGTAATAATTTTGAGTAATTAAACTCATGGCCCTTTACAAAAGGAATTGTTGTAATAGGAGTTTTTACTTTTACAAAACGGTGCTGTTCACCATCAATTACTTTGATAGATTCTCCCATATACTTTTCTCCTGCCCGTAATGAATCATACTGAGCCAACTGTCCTTTACCAGCGTACACTTCTCTTTCCACCCATACATACTCATTAAAATACAATACGGTACCAACTATTAAACCCAAACCAACCTGTCCGGCTATTTTAAACCGGCCCGCCAATCCATCAGCATCTGCTTTTTTATAGGCTCTGCCTTCTGCCTTAGCCCTTCTCTTAGCTCTTATTTTTAAGACATCATCAATAAAACCAATACCGCCGCACCACACGGTTACCAGCAAAATAAGTACGATGTATACATTGCTAAGCTTTGCAAAAAGCAATGTTGGGATTAAGATGGCCAGTAGTATAATAAAGCCACCCATAGTTGGTGTGTTGGCTTTGTCCACTTCACCGGGCAGGCCAAGTTCTCTTACAGACTCTCCGATTTGTAACTTTTGCAAACGGCGTATAATACTTTTACCAAACCACATGGAAACGATCAAAGACAATATCACAGCCAATGCCACCCTGAAAGTGATAAACTGAAACATGCCTGTTCCACTTACATTGTGTTCTGTACTAAGCCATTTAAAAAAATAATATAACATCGTATTCAGTTTGCAGATTTCTGTTTGCGGTTAGCAACATCGTTTAGCTTTAAACCCTTCGCCTTACTTTCCAAATAATTCAAACATTTTTACCAGTTCCTCTTTATCGTCAAAGTGATGTTTCACTCCTTTTATTTCCTGGTATTTTTCATGACCCTTTCCTGCTATCAATACTATATCCTCAGGCTTCGCCATATCTACAGCTGCTTTAATGGCTTCCCTTCTATCAGCAATACATAACGATTTTCGTTTATGCTGACTTTGCATTCCTGCAATCATATCGTCAATAATTTGTTGTGGTTCTTCGCTACGTGGGTTATCGCTTGTAAGTATGGCCTTATCGCTATGTTCGCTGGCTACTTCAGCCATTATTGGTCGCTTTGTTTTATCCCTGTCTCCGCCGCAGCCTACTACGGTAATCACTTTTTCGCCACCCTGTTTTAATTTTTTTATGGTTGCCAATACATTCAGTAAAGCATCAGGTGTATGAGCATAATCTACAATACCAATCACTTTATCTTTTGGCGAAACGATATAATCAAACCTGCCTTCTGCACCTGAAGTATTACTTAAAAGCTGAAGCACTTGTTGCTTGTCCTCTCCAAGACAAATAGCTGCACCATATACTGCAAGCAGGTTGTACGCATTAAACTCTCCAATCATTCTAAAATGCACTTCTACCCCATTTATATCCATCACCAAACCAAGCAGTGCATTCTCAATAATTTTCCCCTTAAATGCTGCCATATCCCTAAGGCTGTAGAAATACTTATGAGCTACAGTGTTTTGCAACATCACAGCTCCACGCTTGTCATCCAGATTACTAATGGCAAAGGCCTTTTCGCTGAGACCATCAAAGAATTTTTTCTTAACCCTTATATATTCATCAAATGTTTTATGATAATCAAGATGGTCGTGGGTGATATTGCTGAACAAAGCACCATCAAAATCTAAACCGGTTATGCGGTGCTGATGAATGGCATGGCTGCTACACTCCATAAAGACATGTGTGCAACCGGCATCCAACATCTGTTTCATTAACTCATTTACACTAATGGCATCTGGTGTGGTATGAGTTGCGGTCAATACGTCGTTACCAATCTGATTCTGTACCGTAGAAATTAAACCACAGGTATAACCCAAAGACGAAAACAGTTTGAATAGCAGTGTTGCAATAGTGGTTTTTCCGTTAGTCCCTGTAACACCTACCAATTTTAATTTGGTGGATGGTTCGCCAAAGAAATGATGACTCATCCAGGCTACGGCTTCATTGGTATTGGCTACCTGAACATAGGTTACACCATCAATAAAGTTAGCAGGCATTATCTGGCAAATAATTGCTGTTGCACCTTTTTCAATTGCGATGTCAATGAACTTGTGGCCATCAATTGTTGCACCAGCTATTGCAATGAAACAACCGCCAATAAGCACTTTCCTTGAATCAATTGCAAGACTGGTTACAGGTATATCCATACTTCCGTGTATAGCTTGCAGTCTTACTTTATATAATATGTCGGTAAGCGTTTTACTCATTTTACTTTTCCGGTTGCGGTCTGTTTAGCTGTTGTTACTTTTAATTCCATTTCATTTTCAGCCACAATATTTTTACCTAATCCAAGTCTTACAACTTGTCCTTTTTTTATACTCGTTCCGGGCTCAATGGATTGGGATGTGACTCTGCCAGCACCATTTACCACAGGCTTTAGTCCTACAGCTTCGCAAAGCAAAATCGCATCTCTTAAAATCATGCCTCTTACCAATGGCATAGCGGTGCCTGATACAGCCACACCTTTCATCATTACATTGTAATTTCTGTTAGTGGCCACCACACTTGCTTTTGTTTGTCCTTTAGATGAATCCACCCAACGAATACCCATCATTTTCATAACCCCTTGTGCTGTTTTGGTAGCAGAAGCAAACTGGTAAAGACTGCTATCTTTTTTCATGGCTGCTGCCTGTTGTAAAGTGGGCTTCACTTTCATACCAAATAATTTATCGGCCACTTCTCTAAAAACAGGCCCTGCAACACTGCCACCATAAAATTTTGCTGCATGAGGTTTATTTCTAATTACAACTATGCAACTGTATTGTGGATCTTCAAGGGGAAAAAAACCTGCAAACGAAGATTGGTAAACCTTATCCCGATACGTGATACCCTTATCGGCTACCAGTGCGGTACCTGTTTTGCCACCAAAACGATAAGCATTTGTTTTTAAAGATTTTGCAGTACCGTTAAGTACCACACCTTCTAAACAAGTGTACAATTGTTCTAATGTTTTTTTAGTACACACCTTGTCGTTAATCACTATTGGCTGGTGGTGACTTGTTATAATACCATCCTTTCTTACTGCACTTACCAAATATGGCCGCATCATAACACCACCATTTGCTACTGCATTGTATAGGCTCAACGTTTGCAACGGGCTTACTGCCAAAGAATAACCAAAGCCCATCCATGGAAGCGTAGTATTGCTCCAATACTTACCACCGGGCTTGTGCACCGTTGGTCTTACTTCGCCAGGCAGGTCTATACCGGTTAGTGTATCAAACCGAAGCTGATGCAGGTGTTGTAAAAATTTAGCTGGCTGGCTGCCATAGTTTATATAAGCAAGTTTTGCCATACCTACATTGCTACTGTGTTCAAATGCATGTTGAACTGTAGTTTCATGCAGGCCATGAAATTCTGAATCGTATACTGTTTCACCTCCTACTGTCCATTTTCCGCCTTCCAGATTTACAGGGCTGTTGATGTTTACATAACCATCTTCCAAAACACTGATCATGGTAGCCAGCTTAAATGTAGAGCCGGGTTCTGTGGGAGAAATGGCATAATTATAATCTTCCCAATAAGTACTATCGGCACCTTTTATACGGCCAAGATTCGCTATAGCTTTTATCTTACCTGTCTTCACTTCCATTACGATGCAGGTGCCTCTTTCACAATCGTTGCCCTTCATCATTTTAAGCAATGCCTGTTCTGCTATGTCTTGTATAGCTATGTCTAATGTGGTAATAATGTCGCTGCCATCCTCTGCTTCTACATCACTGCCATCTATTGGGATGGCCGCCCCGCCGGAAACGTAGCGTACAAGTCTTTCGCCATTTTCACCTGCCAATGATGAATCATAAGCTTTTTCAAG
>JAYUTQ010000757.1:0-2227 GCA_043755055.1 Chitinophagaceae bacterium
ATTAAACACCTGCAGCGGCATTTTTTTTGAGTTTGTGCCTGCGGCAGAAATTTTTAACGAAAAGCCCACAAGGCTCAGCCTTAAAGATGTGCAGGTAGGCGAAAATTACGCCATGATTATCAGCAGCAATGCAGGCCTTTGGGGCTATAATTTGGGTGATACAGTTAAATTTGTAAGTACCAATCCTTACCGGCTTTTTGTAAGTGGCAGAACCAAACACTTTATCAGCGCCTTTGGCGAACATGTAATAGGCGAAGAAGTGGAATACGCCCTGCTTAAAACGGCTAAGGAGGAAAATGTGCAGGTTACAGAATTTACCGTGGCGCCATTTATAGCACAGGATAAAGGACAGAGCTATCACGAATGGTTTATAGAATTTGAAAACCAACCGGCCGATATTGCTGCCTTTTTACTGAAAGTAGACGAGAACCTTCGCCAAAAAAATGTGTACTACGACGATTTAATTGCCGGTAATATTTTACAACGATTGAAAATTACACCCATCAAAAAAAATGGTTTTATAGATTACATGAAAAGCATTGGCAAGCTTGGCGGCCAAAACAAAGTGCCAAGGCTTAGCAACGACCGGAAAATAGCGGAGGCACTTATGCCTTTTGCATATTAACCGATACAGATTTTTTAATTTTCAATAATCAATGTTCAATTCTCAAGGAATTGGATGTAGCACGGTTCTCAATTGAACATTGAACATTGATTATTATCCATTAACCAATTACCAAACACAAATCACATTTCTCCAAACACTACATTTGACTCCCTTATGCAAAAACGCATCGCAATATTTGGCTCCACCGGCTCCATTGGCACACAGGCTTTGGAAGTGATAGCAGCTAACCCCGAATTATTTACCGCCGAAATACTCACTGCTCAAAATAACGATGAGTTGCTGGTGGCTCAGGCTTTAAAATTTAACCCCAATGCCGTAGTAATTGGCGACGATGCCAAATACCTGAAAGTAAAAGAAGCACTTGCGGCTACAGATATTAAAGTTTTTAGCGGCGAAAAAGCACTTGAAGAAGTAGCAGCATTTGAAAACTACGACATGATGCTGGCCGGTATTGTAGGCTATGCAGGTTTAAAACCTACGCTAAAGGCCATCGAAAATGGTAAGATGATTGGCCTGGCCAACAAAGAAACCCTGGTAGTGGCCGGCGAAATTGTTATGCAGAAAGCCATTGAGCACAAAGCGGCCATCATCCCCGTGGACAGCGAACACTCGGCCATTTTTCAATGCCTTGTGGGCGAAGGAAAAAACAAAATAGAAAAGGTAATACTTACAGCAAGCGGCGGCCCTTTCCGTGGTAAAAAGCCCAACTTTCTGGTAAATGTAAAACGGGATCATGCCCTGCAGCACCCTAACTGGACCATGGGAGCCAAAATAACTATCGATAGTGCAACATTGATGAACAAGGGGCTGGAAATGATTGAAGCCAAATGGCTGTTCAATTTAAAACCGGAACAAATTCAGGTGGTTATTCATCCGCAAAGCATTATCCATAGCATGGTGCAGTTTGAAGATGGCAGCCTGAAAGCCCAAATGGGTTTGCCCGATATGAAGCTGCCCATCCAATACGCCATGGGTTTCCCCAATCGTATTAAAAACGATCATCCACGCCTCGATTTTAAAAAATTCGAAAGCCTCACATTCGAAGAACCCGATACCAAAACATTTATGAATCTGGCGTTAGCCATTGAAGCCCTTAACAAAGCTGGCAACCTGCCATGCGTAATGAATGCCGCCAACGAAATAGCTGTTTGGGCATTTCTTCGCAATCGTATCGGTTTTTTAGACATGATGGCCGTAGTAGAGCAAACTATGAAAAAGGTAACTTTTATAGAAAAACCAACCCTCGATGATTATTTTGAAAGCGACGGCGAGGCCCGTAATTTCGCCGCATCGTTGATAAAATTGTAGTGGTTAGGTTTGGGGTTTATAGTTCATCGTTTAGAGAAACCCTCTATTTCTAATGCATCAAAATCAGCCATTTTTTTCTTTTGGAGCTAGGCTTTTGTACTACTATGAGTCAACATTGGCGACGCTCCGTTCAGGTTGATTGCAAATATTGGGCACCACAGTATTAAAAGCAATTGCCGGATAAACAAATCATAAATCGTAATTCTTAAATCGTAAATAGAAAAAATGTTTTTAGCAATCATCTGGTCCGAGGTAGGAATGGTAGTGGCAAAGTTGCTGCTTATTTTGTGG
>JAYUTQ010000758.1:0-4887 GCA_043755055.1 Chitinophagaceae bacterium
TAATAGAAAAAAATGGAACCGTTTTATGTAAATGTTCCATGTGGCTAATCTAAAACAAAACTATTTGTATGAAAGCAAAAACTATAGCATTTCTTTTTGTGCTTGCCCTTGTTTTTAGTGCCGCCATTTATGTAATAAGTCTTTTATTGGAAGTAGAGGTGCTAGCAGCAGTGTAAAAATTCGAGGAGCAAGTTCAATAATGGGAAGCCGGGGTTTGGCTGCCACCGACGAAATACATATGGCATCCGGTAAAAAAATATCATTTAGCTACCCACTTAAGATGGGGTTTGGTGGAAAAAACAAAACAGGAAAAATGGGAAACCATTTTAGGGCAATATCCCATTAGTACCCATATAGTAAAATATATTACCACAGAAAATGAATGGGTGGCAGAAAAACTTGTAGTAGTATGGTAATTTTTTATTGATAAAAAGCCACCCTTGAAGATACTTACCTGATAGATACATTGTCTCCGGCAATACCCGACCAGCGACTCTCTTTAAAAAAATTGACGATTAAGAGAATGAGGTATAAAATGGAAATAACAATAATAAACAGAATGATGAACGATACCAGTATATTGAGAAAACTCACTTTTGCAGAAATTGATTCAACTGTTGTAGCATTTGAGTAAGCTTCATCACGAAATGAGGATGCAAAACCAATTTGAAGGGCCCCATAAAGTTGTTCATCAGGTTGTAAAATATTTTCGAAATAGGTGGTTGCGTTTGCAAGATTGCCACCTTTTATGATGATAATAAAACTATCAGTTTGAGAAAGGCATTTTTTTCTCAGTTGTTTTAATTCTGCAAAACTTGTTTGTTGTGTTTCTGTTAAAGGCAATAGACTTATTGCTTCGAAATAGCTGTCGTTTTTGATGATTGATGCCTTGATGTCATCAATTCTTTTTTGCTGTGGTACTTTGGAGTTTAGGTTCAAAAAACTATTTAGCTCTACTAGCCGTACCGATGAATTTCTTGCAATTCTCTGCAAAGCATTCGTGTTTTCTAAAGACGTTTTTAAAATTTTATTGTAGCTGTTGCTTATTTGATTAATGTACTTGTGGTTTACATAACCATGCACTAATAATATAATAACGGATACGAGGCTTGCTGTTTGAACTAGTCTTCGGATATTGTTTTGGAACATGATGTAGGTAATGTTTATCAAGCAGTATTTAACTGAATTGATAACTTTTAGATTAAGCTGAAGCGCTAAATTACATTTTCATTTTTATTTTCTCATCTTTTGAATATTTAGTTATTAAGATGCCGTGCTAGTTTTCAATGCAGCCTCAATAAGCTATTTTTACACCGTGAAAAATTTCAGACAAAAACAACACCAACACAGGCCTAAAAAAAATCTTTTAATTGTAGGCCGCGACGAAGTAATAGAAGCCATCAAAGCCGGTAAGCAATTGGACCGTATTTACCTGCAGGATACGGTGCGGGGCGACCAGATTGAAGAAATAAAAAACCTGTCGAGGGATTTGGCCATCCCCATTAATAAGGTGCCGGTAGAAAAGCTCAATGGCCTCAATGTAAGCAACCATCAGGGCTGCGTGGCATTAATAAGCAAAGTGCAATACCAGGATTTACAGGATGTTATAAGCCTTGTGGTAGAAAATGGCGAAGTGCCTTTGCTGCTTATTCTGGATGGCATTACCGATATCCGGAACATTGGTGCCATTGCCCGAACGGCTTATTGTTGCGGCGTTCATGCCATAATTATACCCGATAAGGGCGTAGGGGCTTTAAACGAAGATGCTATTGTAACCTCGGCCGGTGCACTTGAAAAAATTGCCATCTGCCGTGTAAACAGCCTTATGAAAACTGTTGATGATCTCCACCTGAATGGTATTAAAGTATTTGCCAGTGAAATGACAGCCAGTAAATCTATCCTTGACCTGAATCTTGCTGAACCATGTGCCATTATTATGGGTAGTGAAGAAAACGGAATTTTTCCGGCCCTCTATAAAATTTGCGACGAACCTTTTAAAATACCCATGACAGGTGATTTTGAAAGCCTGAATGTAAGTGTGGCCACAGGTATGATTTTGTACGAAACAATGCGGCAGCGGACTATGGGGCAGTAGTAAATGGTCATTGGGTGATAAGTCAATAAGTCAATTTTAATTTCGACTGTTTGGAAGCTAAAAAAAATATTCATTTGGTAGAATGTCCCCGTGATGCGATGCAGGGCTGGAAACATTTTATACCTATAGAAAAAAAAATCGCCTACCTGCAAGCTTTGCTTGACGTGGGTTTCAGTACACTCGACTGTGGCAGTTTTGTTTCGCCCAAGGCGATACCGCAGATGGCAGATACGGCAGAGGTCATTGGTCAATTGTCATTGGTCAATAGTAAAACCAAACTCCTAACTATTGTTGCCAATGTTCGAGGTGCAGAGGAAGCAGTCACTTTTAAGCAGGTAAGTTACCTCGGATTCCCGTTTTCTATTTCTCCCACTTTTCAAATGCGGAATACCAATAGCACCATCAAAGAATCGCTGGCCAGGGTAGAGGAGATACAAGAACTTTGTATTAAAAACAGCAAACAGCTAGTTGTATATATTTCTATGGGCTTTGGAAATCCCTACGGAGATATGTACAACGAAGACCTGGTAAAGTTTTGGGTAAACAAGTTGGTAGAAATGGAAATTGGCATTATTTCTATGGCAGACACTGTAGGTTTGGCAAAACCGGAACAGGTGAGTTCTATTCTTAAAAGCCTTATTCCACAATATCAAAATACAGAGATTGGTGTTCATTTACACAGCACGGCTACTAACTGGAAAGCCAAAGTGGATGCCGCTTTGCAGGCAGGCTGTCTTCGTTTTGATGGGGCACTTAAAGGAATTGGCGGCTGCCCCATGGCCGATGACGAGTTGGTGGGCAATATGGATACCGAACTCATGATTCCATATTTTGAAGAGCTTGGTTTACTCGGCGGATTGAATAAAGATGCCTTAGAAAAAGCAGCAGCTATGGCCGGAAGTATTTTTGTATGATGGAATTGGTAAGGTATTTTTTAGCCAGGCATTTGAGCTTTGATTGGGCAATATTGGCGACGCTCCGTTCAAATTGTGTGCTACTATTGAACCCATCAAACTTTTACTTTAAGAGCAACCTGTTACATCTAAAATCATAAATCCCAAATCATAAATCGTAAATCATTGCTATGGATTTTAGGTTAGAATTACAGGTTAAGCCACTTACCCAACAAATACAATTGCAAGATAAAATCCTGCTGATTGGTTCCTGCTTTACAGACCATATCAGTAAGCGATTGGCCATGCATAAGTTTCAGGTGATGGAAAATCCGCATGGTATTTTGTTTAATCCACGCAGTATAGAATCGGCTGTGGCGGCCTACATTGCTAACAAAAAATATCAGCCTCAGGACTTATTTCTGTTTAATGATTTATATACAAGCTGGGAGCATCACGGACAGTTTTCGCATCCGGATGCAAGCATTGTTTTGCAGCTGATGAATGATGCAGTAACGAATGCCCATTCCTTTTTGAAAACTACAAAATGGGTCATTATCACCTTAGGTTCTTCGTGGGTGTACGAACTTAAAAACGATTCGTTGGGATGGAAGGAAAACGAAACAGCAGCCAACTGCCATAAAGTACCGCAGCAGCATTTTAACCATCGACTGCTGAGTGCAGATGAAGTAAATACCAGCCTCCAAAATATTGTTACTGCCATCCAAAAATTTAATACTGCTGCCCATATTATTTTCACCATCAGCCCGGTACGACACCACAGAGAAGGTCTGGTAGAAAACAACCGCAGCAAGGCTTTGCTCATTTCAGCCGTTCACAACATGCTGGAAACAAATACTCAACTTTTCTATTTTCCCAGCTACGAATTAATCATAGACGACCTGCGGGATTATCGCTTTTATGCAGAGGATTTGGTTCATCCTAATTACCAGGCTACGCAATATGTTTGGGATAAATTTGTAGCCGCCTGCATCGGCGAAGCCACACAAAAAGACATGGAAGAAATTAATAAAATAGTTCATGCAAAAAATCATCGGTCGCTGCACCCCACATCTAAACAGCACCAACAATTTTTAGCTACCATGCTTGAAAAAACAAAGCAGTTGCAGCAGCGGTTAATTAAAGTAGATTTTAGTGAGGAGTTGGCGCATTTTTCTGCATGAAAAAATCCAAAATCCAAAAAAATGATTTTTCTGGGCTTTAGTTAGAACCGGACAACTCATCAATCTTCATTTCCACATTGGTGTTAAACTTACCATAGGTTGTAATTACTTCACCACCGCCAAATGCTGTAATTATTGAACGGGCTATTGCCTCGGACCGATTAATTTTAATAAACTTGCTTTTATAATTAGCAGGTAGCATATAGCTTAATACCTGCTGTAGCGAACTACGTAATAATACAACAGCATTGTTAGCTGTTGTTTTGATTTTTACATAATTTTTAATGGCTTCCATGTGGTACACATCTGCCCAAAATATCTTTATCATTTTTTGGCCCATCTTTATAAAAAAATAATCCGGTTCCGCTTCCGGTTCTGATGAATGTGTTGCCGGGTTAAGCATTTTAAAATTTTCAATCGCTATCTGAACGGCTGCGTAAACGTTAGCGGCATTAATGGGCTTTACCAGATATGCAGACGGTTTAAGGGCGGCGGCTTTTTTAACTGTAATAGCATCGCTAAAGGCAGTAAGAAAAATAAATGGACAATGTTTGGTTTGCCTAAGTAGTTCTGCAAGTTGCAAACCGCTGCTTTCGTTGGTGCCTTTGCCAAGGTCTATATCAGTAAGCAGCAGGTCGAATGTAGTTTCTTGTATGGCTGTTTTAGCTGTTTCGTAAGTGTAGCAGGTAGCACTTATTTCATATCCAAAATCCTC
>JAYUTQ010000759.1:0-11592 GCA_043755055.1 Chitinophagaceae bacterium
TGCAGCGCTATTGCACGAGGCGCCCGGGGAAGAAAGAACATTTGCTTTGCAGGCGGAATATGCTACTTCCATTATTACAGAAGCAATCATTAACTTTATTAAGAATTATGGTACCATTAAGATCCTAACGGAGGAGGATCCATTAATCATAGATATTAACACTGCCGAAAGAGTCAACAGCGGCAAGGGTTTCAAGATATCCTTCACTATCAGTGGAAAAACGAAGCTAAGTAAAGCAAGTCCGAATGCGAGCCTGATATTCGGAAACAAGTTAAGATCAGTTGATGCCTCCATAATGGATGTATTCAAAATGTTCCAAACCGAGCGCCTTGTAAAATTACAATTTCTTCTTTCCCATCACGAAGTGGAGGTAAACAACGTAGACACGGCTGCCGGCACCACGGATCTGTCAAGTGCCTTTCCGGCATTTGGTGGCCTTCCTAAGGTCGGCAGTTCGTTCTCCGTTATAGAGCCGATGTTGCTAAACCGTACAGTGAACGAATTGAGCATGGCTATAGAATGGGATGCAGAAGCTGAGAGAACGTATGGTGTAAAAATATATTATCCTTCTAAACCTGCAGGTGCAGATAAGTCCATTACAAAAGGCGAAGCTACTTCTACATTCTCTTTAATTACCAACGCCAATACTCCCTTTACACAAGATTTTATTAAGGTAAAACTATCACAGAGCCTTGGCCACAGCACTTATGCAAACGATATGGCAAGAGCCATTATGCTGCAAAATGAAAAAACTGCTCCACTTTATAAGATGAGAAGCATTGTGCAGGATGATGATACGATAGCGATGCAACAAACGTTTAATGATATTGCTTCAGAAATAGAAAGGCTGGGTGTGATGAATAAACAGCCAACGATGCACTTAGGCACTAGCCTGCCCGATCCTCCTTATACTCCTGTTATAAAAAGCATCAAACTAACCGTAACACTGGGCGAAGACTTAATTACAAATACAGCATTGAATATTTATCATCAGTTTGCACATGGTATTAAAAAAATAATACAATTAAATGAAGCAAAGCTGATACCTGCTACACCATTTGAAGGTGAGTTGTACATCGGTTTTAAAAATGCCTTACCTGCACAAAGTCTTAAAATACTGATACAGGTAGCCGAAGGAACTGCCGATCCAACATTAGAAAATCCGGCTACCGTTTGGAATTATCTGCTCAACAACGAGTGGCAAAGTTTTGAAACTTCTTTTATTGATGATGGAACAAAAGGGTTGATACAATCCGGCATTGTTTCAATTGTATTACCCGATGCAGATGCTACAGCGAATACATTGCTGCCAGCGGGTTTAACATGGATCAGGGCTGTTGTTTCTGCAAGGCAAACCAATGCAGTTTGCAAAATTTTTGACATACATACACAGGCAGCAAGGGTACAGTTTGCCAACCATGAAAATGAGACTTCTTATCTGGGAACAAATATTGCGGCTGGCGTTATTACCAATTTATCTCCCAAACAATCGGCCGTAAAAAAAGTACTGCAACCTTATCCCGGTTTTGGCGGCAAAAAAGCAGAAGCTCCATCCCAATTATATACACGTACAAGCGAAAGGCTTCGCCATAAAGGCCGTGCTGTAAATGTGTGGGATTATGAAAATGTAATTCTTGAAGCATTTCCGGAAGTGTATAAAGTGAAGACATTGAATCATGCATGTCAGCTAAAAAATGATCCTGGTAAAATAATTGCCAAGGCTGGACATGTGCTGATATTGGTAGTTCCAAAAACCAATGCACAATCTTCTGTTTACAAGCCTCAGTTAAGCAAGTCTCAACTCACAGCTATTCACGAATATATCCGTCCGTTAGGCTCTGCCTTTGCACAGCTTACGGTAATGAATCCACTGTTTGAAGAAGTGCAGCTGATTATAGAAGTTTCTTTTCTGCCATTTGTAAAAGATCGTTTGTACTATGAAAATCTGTTACAGTATGATGTGAACCGGTTCCTTTCACCTTGGGCATTTGAGGATGGTACGGAGCCGGAATTTGGAGGCATTATTTACAAAGCGGCTATAATAGATTTTATTGAAGAATTGGGGTATGTGGATTTTATAAAACGATTGGAAATAATACATGCCGGTAACAGCAGCGATGATATGGCTAAAGCATCATCGCCTGCCTCGGTACTTATTTCTGCAGATACGCACAACATTATAGGAACATTAAATACCGCTTCTAACCTTTCTGAAAACCTAGCTATAAATACACAGACCATTGCCTACTGCTAATGATATATCATCTTTTGAGCTGACACCTACCCAGGATTTCTCTTACCTCAGAGAAAAGGGGCTGGAGTATGTACAACAGCTAAGTGGCAAATTATGGACCGACCATAATCTGCATGATCCGGGCATTACAATACTCGAAGTGTTATGTTATGCATTGATGGATTTGGGATATCGTTCTAATTTTTCTATGGCCGATATGATTACGGAAAAAGATGGAACAGCAGCTACAGATGCTTTTCATACAGCGGCAGAAATTTTTACCACAAAGCCAGTAAGCATTAGCGATTATAGAAAATTATTGGTGGATATAGTTGGGGTGCGTAATGCGTGGCTATTTACCCAAAACCAGCAACAGCAGCCATTCGACGAAGGCATACATTTATATGCTTACTGCAAAGACAGTGTGCTGCTACACGAATCTGAAATTGATACTAAAATTACCAACATCAATGACAGGGCACATGTACGCAATGATGAACGGGTTTTTATTGAAGGTATTTATGCAGTGAAGCTGGAGCTAGAAGAGCATCCGTTGTACGGTGATCTTAACAGTAACATAGTTAATATTAAAATTATAAATGGTGCCCTTGCCGGTTACGAACTGGAAATTAAATTTCCTGATTGGAATAAAGCCGATGCTAATAACAAGGAATTATTTACCATGTTTAATGCACCCACTATAACTGCATTAAAAGTCGAGTTGATTAACGATACAAGTATGGATTTGGCAAAATTTATTTTGCTGCAAAGAGCTGTTTGGAAAACAAAGTGGACTATTAAATACGGTATTGAAGAAAGGATATTAACCAATGTAAAAGTGAAGGTGGTAAAAACGCCTCCTGCTAAAAAGGGCCTTGCCAAAGGCGATACTTTGCAAGCAGCATTAAGTGGTGCCGATGGGATGGAAGCCCTGAAACGCTACCGGGCACGGCCGGTGATAATTTTTAAAACCTTTGCTAAAGTTCGGCAACGGCTAATGGCCAACCGGAATTTATCTGAAGATTTTTTGTACAACCTTGATACAATAGATACTGAAGATCTTTCTATCTGTGTGGATATAGATGTCGCCACCACGGCTGATTTGGAGCGTATACAAGCCGAAGTTTTCAGTGCTGTGGAAAATTATTTATTACCTCCGGTGCAGTTTAGTACACTTAAAGATTTGCTGAATGCTGATGTGCCCCTAGAAGCGATTTTCGACGGACCCAAACTTGATCATGGTTTTTTAACCGATGAAGCCATCAATAAATCTAAGCTGCGATCCTTCTATTACACTTCCGATATTATTAGCCTGCTGATGGATATTCCCGGCGTTTTGAATGTGCGTAATTTCCAATTTACCGTGTATCAAAATGGCGATGTGCCTGTGGCGCAACCTGATAATTTTAAAATAATCGTTTCAGAAAATCATAAACTAAGATTAGGTAGAGAAAAGTGCAAAATATTGTTCTTTAAAAATGGGCTTCCGCTCAATGCTAATTTTGCTGAGTCGGTTAACAAATTGCGGCTGATTCAAACATTGCAAAATCATCTTAAGTATAAAAAGCCTGACAACGACTTACCGATACCAACAGGCAAATACCGCAGCCTTGATAAGCATTATACGATACTCAACGAATTTCCGAGGGTATATGGGCTTGGGGAAAAAGATTTGCCCGAAAACGTAAGCCCACAGCGGAAAGCACAGGTACAGCAATTAGAAGCCTACCTCACTTTTTTTGATCAATTAATAGCCAATTATTGTAGCCAGTTGCAAAACATAAAAAATTTATTAAGTTGGAAGAAGGATGTAAAAGCAACTTACCTTACTCAATATTTTAATCATTATAAGAACGATAAATTATTGTTTAATGATGTAGAATTTCTCATCACAAACAAAGGATTGCAACAGTTAATGGAAAGCGAGGCTGTATTTATGGATCGCAGAAACAGGTTACTTGATCATTTGATAGCAAGATTTGCAGAATCGTTTAATGATTATGCTATTAATATGTATGCACTGCCGGATGAAATGGTAATGACCGATGATGCAGTTTCCGAAAAATTAATAGGTGATAAAATTACATTGCTTAAAGAATATCCAAAGTTGAGTAGTAGCCGTGGAACAGGTTATGATTATTCAAAAACAGACACTGACCCATTGGCCTCAGGTAATGTAAGCGGTTATGCAAAACGGGTTCGCAGTTTACTTGGTATGGAAATAAATAACAGTAAGCCATTAAGCAATTTGGCAGATACAGATTTTGGCGGTTTTCATTTGATTGAACACCTGATGTTAAGACCATCAAAAGATGCAGATCCATTGCTGAGTGTATGTTTGGATGGCAACTGCGATCATTGTGGTGACGAAGATCCGTACTCATTTAAAGTGTCTATCGTGTTGCCATTTTGGCTTAAGCGTTTTGAGAACATGCATTTCAGAAATTATATGGAAAGCCTGTTTAGAAGCGAAGCGCCGGCGCATATTTTCTTAAAAATTTGTTGGGTAGATAAAATGGAAATGGCTGCTTTTGAAACTGCTTATGCAGCATGGGTAATTGCCAAAGCAAATTATTATGCCGCTTTGCCAAAACCATCACATGCCAAACAAACCGCCTATACAGATGCTATAAAAAATTTGATTGAAAAACTTGAAATGTTGCGAACAGATTTCCCAATTGCCACATTGCATGATTGCGTAGATAAAGATGAAACAAACGATACAAGGGTATTCCTTGGCAATACATTTCTTGGCGAATTTAAACCCACAAGCTTTGAAGACCCGGAGTAATGGATGATGAAAAATGGATAATTGATAATTGATGATGAATAATTACACTACCAATAGCCCGGCATTGCATTATTGATGATGTGGTAGAACAAATGTTTGGCCTTACACAAAAGCGCCGTCCCTCTCCGACAGGAGAGGGAAAGAGGGTGAGGCCAAAGCAGTGAATGAGGATTACTACAAAAGGTCCGGCATTGCACAATCGTTTAAGTGGAAGAACAAGAATTGTGGCATTGCTTTAAAGCACCGTTCCTCTCCGACAGGAGAAGTAAAGAGGGTGAGGCCAGGCAATAAGGAAATAGCCTAATAGCGGACAAGGCGTACAAGTGAGTGATGCAACGAAGATTATATAATATACAAGCTGATTAGCCCAAAAAAAGAATTTAGTCTAACAAATAAAACAGCAGTAACCATGCAAAACAAACTGCCCAATTTTGAAGCCAACCAGGTGTTGAGCAACGAACACCTGAACCAGATAGTGGCTTACCTTGAGGAACAAGGTCGCCTTACCAGAAATCACCTGCTTGGCAATGGCATTGTTAGTGGGTTGGAAATACGCCGTACCACTGCTACTTCGCTATCCATTACCGAAGGTGTGGGGGTTTCAAGTGCTGGCTATTTAATGCTGCCACAAAGCGATAATTTTCAAACTGATGCCAAAGGAAAACGTTTTATGGCATTTAATAAATGCAGAAAATTTGAACCAAAATTTTTGCTGTTTCCTTATAAAGGTGATCTGGTAAATACATTTAATGCTTATGATCTTTTTGCGGGGTTGGGGGAAGTTTGGCAACTAGTGGAAACAGCTGTTCCAAATAACACAGACCCTGCAAATGTGTTTTTATTGAAACCAACAGATCTTAGTAATAATGTGGTTGTTCTTTTCTTACAAATTCAGGTAAAGGAATTAAAAAGTTGTGAGGCTGATAGTTGCATGGAGTTGGGCAGACAATGGACATATGCTGTAGTTCCGTTGCTGATGTCTAAAGCGGATGCTGATAAATTATTACAAAACGAAAACAAGTTCAATCCTGCACCGGCATTGGGTTCTGATATAGACCCGCTGATGAATCCGGCTTTCTACCTTGCCGATATTCCAATGGCCCGGCCAGACTTTACCAATGTTCCTGAGAATGTGTCATCGGCCCAATTGGCCGAAACATATAAGAATGTGTTGAAAGGGCTGTTAACAGAATTGAACGATGCCAAATATGCACAGATTGATACCAGTCTGCGTACAATTTTGAAAGAGAATTTTACAGCACAACCCGTTTTAGAATTAAAAAATAAAATAACACAATTATTAAATGTTACCAATGCTATTAACAAGCAGGAGTATTGGCAATATGCCTACGATTTTGCCAGAGATTTTGTAGATGCATACAGAGAACTACAAGATGCCGCATTTGAGTATGGCTCTTACGAAATTCCAAATGCGGCTTCGTTTCCACATCATCTTAGGTTGGGTATAATGCCGGGAGTAAATGAAGTTGTAAATTCTAATATGTACCCGCCGGTTGCTTACCGTCATGGGTTTATCAGCAGCAGAAATGTGGAGCATCAGCAAGAGGCGTATAAGAATGTAACATTGCTGTATCAGCGGCTTTTAAGCCTTTCGGTTAATTTTACGACTACACTAAAAGTGAACGACATAAGGATAACACCCAGTGTGGAAATGGCGAAATCATTTTCACATAGGGCTATCCCATTTTATTATGCTACTGCTGCCGATGGCAGACCGGCCGTTTTAAGTTCGTGGAATCCGCTTTGGCACCGGCAGAATAAACTAAACCGGCTCCTGAATTATTATGATAATGCCAATACAGAAATCCGTACAATTTTCAAAAACAATAAAAATATTGCGGCAGATGAACAGTTGTTTGCTCCCCTCACTTTCCGCCACGAGGACAAGGATTTTTATAGGTTAGAAGGCCATATTGGCGCTACTTACACAGATGTGTTTAGCACCATTCAACTGTTCATTCGCAATTATAATCTGGCTTTTGATCTGCAGTTGGTACGGCTAAACAAAGCCACCATCATGTTGATAAAAGACAAGCATATTCTCTTTAGCGATCTTGAAAGTATGCACAACGTGGTGAGGGAAGAGATCAGAAGTTTGCTGGCAACCGAACTCAATTATTTAAATAATATCAGGCTTACTAAAAGAAGTGCAACGCCTATACGGCAACAGCAGGCAGTATTGGTAGCCGAGGCCGCAAAAGCCCAACCACAAGCCACGGTAATGGAGTTAAAGATGGAGCCGATGATGATGACGATGGCTTTGGCAAGGCAACCAAAATCTAATTTTTTTGGTATCGGCGAAGCCGCAAAAATCACAGATTTTGGTGTAGCAGATTCAATGGTTCAGTTTACTAACAAATTTGCCGGACAGGCAAGTGTTGCAGATATTGCCAACATCATTGGCGGTGTAGGAAATATAGGTGTCGCCAATAAAACCACACCTGCAGCTCCCTATATTACAAGGCTTATTACGGCGATTAATACATTCAATAAAGTGTTGGATATTCCTTTTGATAATTTCAAAATTGCCGATTACCAGGCAAAACTTGCTGTAGTAGAAAGCGAAACAAAAAGCTTTATTCTTTTTGCAAAAAACGTATCGGATGCGATATTAAAAGCGGATAGTAATATGGTAAAAGGCGAAGTGCTTGATTATTTAGACCGTATATTATTTGAATGTGATTTTGAAAAAATTACGGCTATTGATGATGAACGCATTAGACGAGAAGAGCAGGTGGGGGTTAATAATTACCTCCAACAATATATTAATAACAATCCCGGTGTAGAGCATCGGGCAGGTGTAAGTAAGGGCGGTACATTTATAGTCGTGTTTGATGAGAAGGGCACTGTGGTGGCTGATTTGGCATTGCCATACCGTTGCTGTGCCGGTAGCGGTGGTACACAGTTTGTATTGGGTATTTTGAAAACTATTTTACTGGCCGGGCAGGTGATTGATATTAATAATGTACCGGTAAAAAATGCGGTGGTGTTATTGAATGATGAAAAATTAGTATTGGATGATACAGCCCATTTTAAAAAAGCAGTACAGCCTAATAGTTTCTTGTTACTTAAAATTGCTGCCGATGGATTCGAGGCGAGGGAAATACAAATTAATGCATTGGAAGAGGATATTGTACAGAATATAACCCTATTTACAAAAGCACAGGAATTGAAAACCAATTTCATTGTAACTGTTGTAGGTAAAGATGGAAAACCATTACCGGCAGCCGTTGTAAAACTGGATGATAAAACATTGGCACTCGATGCCACAGGTACTTTCAAAGGACAGATAAAAGCAAATTCTAATTTTACCTTAGCAGTAACACTAGCCGGTTTTACTACTTATACAGAAGCATTTAGCACTACCCTTGAAGATGAAGTTATAAAAGCTACGCTCACCAAACTGATCAGCATTACAGGTACCATCGTTGGGCCGGATCAAAAGCCTGTTCCAAACGCCAATATTTTAATCAATGGGGCATTAAACAAGGGTGATGCCAATGGTAAGTTTGTGATTAAAGATTTAGATGGCACAGGCACCTATAATTTAGTGATAGAAGCCGAAGGACTGGAGAAATTTGCTGAAACTGTGGTGCCAAATAATCTGGACGTTATTAAAACCTATCAGCTGCAAAAGGTGGCAACATTTGTAGTAAGGGTTGGCGTTTACATTGCATCTAAGCCCACTTTCGAACCCCGTGTTAGAACAAGGGCAGAAACAATGCTGGAAAGAAGGGCAACAGGAATATCAAGAACAACAGCCGGCAGTTTATTTGAAAGGTTTACCACAGGCGGCATTAGGGCTACAGATATTGGTGTATTTACAGGTGCCGGCAGTACCACTACAGGCGGTATCGGTGGGGATGCAGTAGCCAACGATTTTGAATTTCTTACCAACGGAGATGTAAGCAGCGAAGTGGATAGTGTGTTACAAAAATACAACGAGGCTACACGTTTGTTTGGTTCCGACGAAAAGAAAGCACAACATAAATTGCTGGTAAAAGTAACGCCGGTTCGCCTGGTATTCAATGCTGTTCTAAATGTAACAGATAAGGATTTATTGGTATTGATGCCAGCACGTCAGAATTATAAAGCTGAAGGTGTATTCTCCATTGTGCCAAATGCTGATGCCGCAAACCTGAAACTCTGTAATGATTTTCTGGTTGCACAGTTTAATTTAAAAGCAGGCACCATCTTGTTAAGCCGCTCGGTTGAAATACGTTTTTATACAAGTGCAGATGCTACAGAGTTTGCAGGATTGATGAAGGCAGCTAAAGTAAAATTTATTACTACCACACAATAGTCAATTGCAATAATGTCAACTAAAGCCGCACATATAATTCAGAAGCAATGCTACGATATAGCTGTACCCAACGAAAGGTATGGAATGCAGTTGCAGCAAGGCTTACAGCAAATGAACCTCAATCATATAATCCCGGCAGTTAGTAATAAGCTTGACGAATTATTTCAAGAGGATGATGTAGTGGTGATAGACAAACTGGAAATTAACATTGGTAAAATAAAAACCCATGCAGAGCCTAAAGAATGGGTAGAAAAAATACTTGCCGGTTTGGAATCTTCTGTAAAGTTGTTGGGTTTAAAGGAGCAGGAAAAGCATGTGGAAGATGTGGTAACAATGAGCCGTAACGAACACGCTATTAAAACCTGGCTATATTTTATTACCACAGGATGTTTACCAGCCGAAACAATTTTTAAGTCTGTTGATGAAATCCATTCGTTACTTCTTTTATTAAATACCAAAGAACAGCAACGGTTGAGAAGCGGTTTGCTGTCTCACTCTGAACATGAATCTATTATTCAGCGGATGGCTGCTGTCGATTACAAAGTCTTACAATTTTTTTTACAGTTGCTAATGCCTTCAGTAACCGAAACAGAATGGAATCAATTGTATAAAACAATTGTAGCTTTTTTTCGTCGGGATGGAAAAAGCATAGAAGTAGTTCTTGATCAAAAAAAATACGCTACACGACACGGAATATTCGTTGCAATATTTCGGGCAATTTTGCGGTCAGCAAAAGAAAACAAAAGAATCACAGCAAGTGAGTTAAACTCTATTGCTGAGGCAGAATACAAATCATTCCTCACATCGGAAAATGCAACTGCAATAAGTGATAATATCGTTAAAGAGCAATCTGATATTCGGAACCAAACCGATGATTCAAAACCGGAAAATGACACAGAAATAAATGCCGAGCCAATCTTTATAAATAATGCCGGCCTTTGTTTATTAGCACCTTATCTCGGTATGCTTTTTAAGGCAATTGATTTGTGCGACGACAACCAGTTTATTAATAAATCCACACAACAACATGCCATTTACCTGTTACATTATTTAGCCACCGGCCAAACAGATGCACCCGAAGAGCAACTGGTTTTTGCGAAGCTACTTTGCGGCTGGCCATTGCAAATGCCCTCTATAAATGCCCGTTCAATTACAGATAACGAAATAAAGGAATGTACAGAATTGCTGGTATCTGTAATTGGTCATTGGGCAGCATTAAAAAATACATCACCCGATGGTTTAAGGGAAGCCTTTCTTCAAAGAAGCGGCAAGCTGATGACAGACGATGATGGAAATTTTACGGTTCACATAGAACAAAAAAGTATAGATATTTTATTAGACAGTATTCCATGGACTTTCAGAATGCTGAAACTACCATGGATGAAAAAATTGATTCAGGTAGAATGGGTTTAAATTTTTTGAGCCAGGCATTTGAGCCTTGATTGGGCGACATTGTTCCCGTTCGTAAGGGATTCATCCGACTGCTTCTATTGAATAACTCACAACTGACGACTCACCACTCACCACTGACGAATGACCACTGACAAATGACTCAATGACCGACATGACCTTTTGACCAAAAAATAAATGCCCGAAAAGGCCCCTAAAATATCAACCCATTCACCCAGGCATACGAAGCCTGCGGAAAAGCAACCTTCCTTTATTCATAAAAAAGGTGATCAGGCATTTTTTGCTCCAAATCACACAAATACTACTACGGTTGCTCCTGCCTTTATCCAGCCTAAATTACAGATCAGTAAACCCGGCGATCCTTTTGAGCAGGAAGCAGATCAGCAGGCCGATAAACTAATGCGGATGAGCGAACCATCTCCGGTAATGGCATCTTCAGCCGCACCACCACCCGATGAAAATGTTCAGCGAAAAGAAGAGGAAGATGTTCAGCCCAAAATGTATGTAAACAGCAGTAGCACTTTGGTGCAACGTACGGAGGAGGAAGCCGTGCAATCCAAAGAAAATGATACCGAAGATCTGCACCGGAAAGAGGAGCAGGATGATGTAGTACAACCCGCTGTTTTTAGAAAAACCAATAATGTACAACTGCAACAGCAGGAAGAAGATATTCAACCAAAAGTCAGTTATCTGGCACGGAAAGACCGGGGCCCGCCGGTTGTGTCTACACAGTTCGAAAAAAATCTGCACAGCAATACAGGTAGTGGCAAACCAATGGACAATCATACGCAACAGTTCATGGAAAGCCGCTTCAATGCTGACTTTTCCGGTGTT